>JAEELH010000246.1 GCA_016288825.1 Lachnospiraceae bacterium
CAAGTGTTACCGCACGGGCTTTGTTAAGAGATTCCTGATACTCACTTTTCGGTACGGAATCCGCAACTATACCTGCCCCGGATCTGACTGTTATCTCACCGTTTTTCTTATAAACGAGTCTGATCGCTATACAAATATCCAGATTTCCTGCCAGGTCAAGATATCCAACCGCACCACCGTAAATTCCTCTGCGGCTCTCTTCCAGCTCTTCAATGATCTGGCATGCCCTGAACTTAGGAGCACCGGACAAGGTTCCTGCCGGAAGGATCGCATCTACTGCATCTACCGCATCCTTGCCTTCTTTTATCTGTCCGGTCACAGTCGATCCAATATGCATGACATGTGAAAACTTCAGGATCTGCATATACTCTTCAACATTAACCGTGCCTATGTCCGAAATTTTACCTATATCGTTGCGGCCCAGATCAACCAGCATGTTGTGCTCGCTTCTCTCTTTTTCATCGGAAAGAAGATCCTTTATCAGCGCCTCGTCCTCCGCCGCATCAGCGCCACGGGGTCTTGTCCCCGCCAGAGGAAAAGTAAACAGCTTTCCATCTTCAAGTTTTACGAGAGTCTCCGGTGAAGCCCCCGCCAATTCTATGTCCTCACTTGAAAAGTAAAACATGTATGGAGAGGGATTCGCGGCACGAAGCACCCTGTAAGTATCGAAGAGACTCCCCTCAGCCTTTGCTCTAAGGGGGTTGGAAAGCACCACCTGGAAAATGTCCCCGTCATAGATATATGACTTGGCACGCTCAACCATATTGCAGTACCTTTCCTCCGAAAACTTTGGGGTAAGGGGCTCGTCGAGACGCAGAGGAGGGAACTGCGCCTTTTCACCGTTCCGGATCAACTCTTCCATAACGCGGAGTTTTTTCTCCGCCGCGAGATAATCCTGTTCCAGATTGTCCGATCCGATACCTGTAATGAGATACACCCTCTGTCTGTAATGGTCGAAGGCTATTACCTCGTTAAAAAGCATAAGGTCCAGATCCTTGAAATCAGTGTCTGCCGAAAGCTTTAACTTTGGCTCACTGTACTTTATATAATCATAGGAAAAATAACCTACCAGGCCGCCTGTAAAGGGCGGGAGTTCCTCAATAACCGGGCTTTTGTAGTCCGAAAGCACCTGTCTCAGGATCTTTCCGGGATGATCTACATGTGTCTCTGTTTTTTCAAGTTGTCCGTCTTCGGACTTTTTTGTAATAACCACATGTCCGTCTTCACAGGTTATATCCATGAGAGGCTCATATCCGAGAAATGAATAACGTCCCCAGGACTCGTCAAGTCCCGCACTCTCCAGCAAGAAGCAGTGCTTGCCTGCACCTCGAAGGCGTCTCATCACCTCAATAGTCGTAAACTCATCAGCATAAAGAGAACGCCAGACCGGTATGCGACGGTATTCATTAAGGTCAAATCGGTCACGTATTTCTGCTATACTCGGTTGCATGGCTTTCTCCTTTCTTTGTACACAATTTACCTTTCGCGCGAGCGTGCTTCCATAGCGGGGCTTTTTATATAAAAAAACTCGCCCTCAACAGAAGATAAACTTCTGCCAAGGACGAGCATAATCAACACCCGCGGTACCACCTTGATTTGCGATCCTAAGATCACACACTTTGCAGGACGCCATCACGTCCCCGGCAACTAACGCATGCCCTCGCGTCACGGTATACTCACTAATTAATGCTTCCCCCGTGCCCTCAGCGGCCCATTATTCACGGTTCCATACGATCCGGATCTCAGCTACCCGGACTCTCTGTGCGCGGTTTCCGTGTTTTACTTCCGCTTCAAAGGTTTTTTATTAATTTCCAAAACTATAGCACTTTAAAGTGGCAAAGTCAAGCGTATTCCGGTGCATATTCAGTCAAAACACCGCCAAGATCAGAGTTCCATCAGTACACTCGCGCCGACATAGCCTCACATTCAAAGTGCTCAAGTCCGGATTCGGTCTTGTCAGACACGAAGTCCTTTGAGCCCGCATTGATGATCACGTACTTCTTTTCACCCTCATACTCTCTGGAGAAAACGTAAACCCGGTTTTCATCATCGATATACTCAGTGCGGTAATTACCTCGACTGAAGGCCTTGGATGAACGTCTGAGTCCGATCCAGTACTTATAATACTCCTCCAGTTCACACTCATAGTCCCAGGGCATCTTTGCTCTGTAATCAATCTCCTCCAGTCCCATGATGGCTTTTTCGTCTCCGTAGAAAACAGAAGGAATACCCGGTGCGCACATCATAAATGCAACTGCCAGCTTGAGTTTCTTTCTGTCTCCGTCGCAGAAACTTAAAAATCTTCCCACATCATGGGTATCCAGGAAATTCATCTGAGCGAGACTTACCTGACTCTGATATCTGCGGATCATCCTATGCATGCGGGCATCAAATCCGGAAACGGACAACTCACCCTTTGCGAAAAAGTCCTTGCAGATATTGGTAAAGGTATAGTTCATGGTGGAATCAAACTGATCTCCCTCCAGCCATACCTCTGAATCCTCCCAGATCTCACCGATGAGGAAAGCCTCCGGGTTTTCACTTCGTATAGCCTTTTTGAATTCTCTGAAGAAATCATGATTGATCTCATTGGCTACATCCATACGCCAACCGTCGATGCCACATTCCCGGATCCAAAAACGTCCCACATCACAGCAGTATTTCAAAACCTCCGGATTACCGGTATTGAGCTTTGGCATGGCTGCAACATAAGCAAAAGCCTCATAGTTAGGATAAGGAAAACGCTCAATGGGAAATCTCAATTTGTAGAACCAATCCTTATACTTTGATTCCTCACCATACTTCAGGACATCTTTGAAAGCAAAGAAATCCGGCCCGCAGTGATTGAAAACGCCATCCAGGATGACTCTGATATCGTACTCATGACACTTTGCCACCATTCTTTTAAAGTCGTCCATGGTACCAAAGCACGGATCGATATCCATATAATCTACGGTATCGTACTTATGACAGGAATTTGCTCTGAAAATAGGATTGATATAAATAAGATTGATACCGAGACCGGCTATATAATCAAGGTTCTCCGTAATCCCTGCGATCTTTCCGCCAAGAGAGGAGCGATATTCAACACCGTCTTCCTCAACGGAATAACCGACGCCGCTGATGGACCTTTTGCCGTCAGCAAAACTGTCCGGGAAAATATGATACATAACTGCATCTTTGGTCCACTCCGGCATTACTATCATATCTTCTCTTCGAAGATAAGGGAACTGGAAAAACTCCGTCCTGTCCTTGTCCATATCCTCTGTAAAGATCCCGCCGCCGTAGTAGCGCCTGCTGCCCTCTGTATCCTCCAAAAGGAAATAATAACAGATCCTGGTCAGTTCACTTTCCACTTCACACTCGAAGTGATCATAAACATCATCCGTTGCAACAAGTTCCATGGGCACCTCTGTCATGCGTATCTTGGGTTCAAGATCCACACGATTGCCATAGAATAGGGAGACCTTTTTAAGATCTCCCCTTGCGGCTTTAAGACATATTATAAGTCTGTTTTCGGACACCATATACGCATCTCTTCCCAGAGGTACGTGAATAATTCCCGCAAAATTCATTAGCCCTTAACTGCGCCTCCTGTAACGCCTTCAACATAAAACTTTTGAGTCATAATAAACAAGATTGAAATCGGTACTGCTATCATCAGACCGCCGCAGCAGAATATAGTAAAATACTGGTTGACCAGCGCACGCTGAAGCAGATTGAAAAGTCCGATAGCCATAGTCCAGTCTGCTGAATTTTTGGACTTGATCATAAGTCGTGCCAACACAAAATCCATCCATGGAGTCAGGAAGGAATTTATTATGGTATACACGATCATGGGCTTGGAAAGAGGAAGCACTATCCTTGTAAAGATCGTAGCCTCCGATGCACCCTCGAGCCTTGCAGCCTCGTGGAGCGATATCGGTATGGTATCAAAGAATCCCTTGAGGACCAGATACCCCAGTCCCGATGCTCCCGAATAAAGGATGATAAGTCCAACGATACTGTCCGAAAGGCCCAGAAGCTTGAGCACGAAATACATTGCGATCATGGAAAGAACGCCGGGGAACATACCCAGTATCAGTGAAAAGCTCATAAGCTGCTTTCTTCCTTTGAAATCCAGACAGGAAAAAGCATAGGCTGTCATGGTAACAAATAATGAAGAAACTATACAGCAGCACACTCCGATAATCATGGAATTTGCAAACCATGCAGGGAAATTAGCCGCTGCATCCGGCTTAAAAAACAGCTGGTAATAATTATCCAGTGTCCAATGATCAGGGAAGAAATGGTTCGTATTGATTCCCTTCTGCGTACTGAAAGTAGTAACAAAAAGCCAAATGATAGGTATCAGCCAGATAAACGCAAGAAGCGCAAGGACTATATGCCTTATTATTTTTTTGATCGTCTTATTCATCTGTATATACCCTCCTTATCTCCACCGATCATCCGCGAGAAGGTAAGAAGCGAAAGACTCGCACAGATGACGAAGGTGATGATTCCAATAACGGAGGCCATCTTGAAGTTGCTGTACTCATTGGTCAGTCGGAACAGCCAAGTGATCAGCAGATCGACCTCCTTTGCATTGGAATTAGCCAGGGCCATGTCAGTCGTCGTGTAGTTATATGTTAAGAGGTAGATAACATTGAAATTGTTAATATTTTGGATGACTGACTGGATAAGTGAAGGTCCGGTGATAAACATGACATATGGCATTGTTATCTTCCAAAAGATCTGGAACTTGTTAGCTCCGTCGATTCTGGCAGACTCGATCTGATCCGTAGGAATGTTCATCAGTATTCCCGTTGCGATCAGCATCTGATAAGGTATGCCGACCCAGATATTGACCAGGATAATGGTCACATGCGCCCAACCCGGTTTTGACAAAAACGGGATACAGGCCGCCCCCGGCCCCAATAGACCGATATTTTTAAAGAAATCCAATATTCCCACGTCTGCGCACCAGGTATTTACGATACCATAATCGCCGAACATCTTACTGATAAGCAGCAGTGTTACGAACTGGGGGATACCGATGGTGATAACGAAAAGTGTCCTCCACAGTCCCTTGCCCATGGTGTGCTCGTGATTGATAAACTGCGCCAGAAGGATGCCTCCGAAAAATGTGGTGGCAGTCGCAATGATCGCCCAGACAAGTGTCCAGACAAGGACACGAACGAAGGCGTATCCAAATGTGATGGTCTGGCTGTTTGTGAACAGACTGATGAAATTCTTGATGCCTACCCAGGTAAAAAGATAGGTGGGCGGCTGGTGATTCTCATCATAATTTGTAAACGCAATACATACCATGAAAAGGATCGGTATTATATTGATCAAAAGCACGCCGATACTCGGAAGAGTAAGGAGTGTAATGTGAAAGTTTTCGTTTTTGAAGGAAACCAGGTCTTCTGAGAAAGTGTTGAGATGCTCCCCGTTTTCCTGCATTTTCTGTTCACGATAAACCGCCCTGATATTACTGATATAAAGGGCAATGAACGCAACGATTATCAAAATGCCAATGATACCGTACAAAAGTATCAACAGTGAATTGTCGTAATCATTGACAGTTTTTTTCATGGTCACTATGTCAAAGATCTCTTCTCTCTGCACGGTACCAAGGGTATTAAGCTTGGCCATGTAAGGGAAGAAAACAGTGACCAATGAAGCGATAACGCCACACTGGAGTAGGGTCATGAGAATACCCCGGGCGATCTGTTTTCTGCCGAAATATCCGGCTCCCATGATGATTAGCGACAGCTTGACCCAGATGTCGCCCTTAGCAACGGCGACTCCGAATTCCTTTAAACTGTTTCCGATATTTTTAAAAAAGCTCCCCATATTAACATCCTTTTCAAGTTTGAATGATGTAAAAAGACTCACGAATCGTCCTCAAAAACGACCCGTGAGTCCGTTCATACTTTGCCTATAGGCCGTCTATTTGATGATGTTAGGGAAACGCTGATCAAAGCGTTTCCCTGCGCGAAAATCGCAGCACGAAGTGCCTTCCTCTGCGATTTTCTGCGCATCCTCGCGGAGCGGGCCTGCAAAATGCTGGTTAAACCAGCATTTTGTTAGTCTTACTCAGCATCAGGAGCCTGTGTGATACCTGCTACAGCATCATCAAGGATCTGCTGACTAACCTTACCCTCAAGGATGTTAGCACCGAGGGAAGCTGCGGGCTCCCAGTACTTTCCGCCAACTCTCTGAAGCTGTGCGAACTCTGACTGAGCTGCAAGACCGTCAAGAGCAGGTGAAGAAGCCTCAGCAAGTGCGTCCTTGTTTGAAGGGCCCTCGCCTGTTGCCTGATAGACCTTCTGCTGAGCAGCTGCACTTGTAATGTACTCTGCGAAAAGCATTGCCCAACCGGTGTTCTTTGCATAAGCGTTAACGCCTACGAACTTGTATCCTGAGTATGAGCACATCTGCTTGTCCTCGCCGTTTACCTTGAAGGTAGGAAGCTTGGTTGCTGCATAGCCGTCACCATAAGCCTCTGAGAAAGCGGGAACGTTCCATGTACCGGAAACATATGCTACTACCTTGCCATCAGAAAGGTTAGCAAGAAGGTCGTCATTACCATAGCTCTTGAAAGACTTAGCTGCGAAGATGTCCTTCATTGACTCTGCTGCTGCAAGTCCTGTCTCGGAGTTCCAGTCACAGTTGTTTGAAGTATCCTCATTCTCTGTAAGTGTGCAGCCTGCGCCCTGGAAGAATCCGTAGAGATACCAACCATTGGCAACCTCGCATCCAACTTCCTTGCCAAGCTCGTCAGCCTTAGCTGTAAGTGCCTCCCATGAAGCAACATCAGCATCGGAAAGCTGGTTCTTATCATAGTAAAGGAAGTATCCGTTGGAAGCTGTGAAAGGATAGCCGTACTGCTTGCCGTCATACTTTCCTGCCTCAACAGTAGCCTCTGTGTCATCTACGTTCATATCATGTGTGTACTGAGCTGCAACTTCGTTAAGAGCGCCGGCCTTAACAAGTGCCTCAAGCTGATCGTCAGGGAAAACGAAAACGTCTGCTGCTGCCTCAACGTCCTCAAGTACGCGGTCCTTCATGTCTGCCTCAGATACTGCGCCGAGTGTGATGTTGAAGTCAACGTCTGAATACTGAGCCTTAAAGTCGTCAGCAAGTTTCTGCATAACTGTCTGATACTGCTCTGTCTCTGAGCACCAGAGTGTGATGTCTACAGTACCCTCTGTGTTAGCAATAAGTGTTGCAACGGGATCCTGTGTTTCGTCAGCGGAATCAACAACCTCTTCCTCTCCAGCGTTTCCTGCGTCGCCGGTGTTAGCTGCCTGATCTGATCCGCCGCATGCTGCAAGTGATGTTACCATCAGTCCTGCTGCCAGAAATACTGACAAAATCTTCTTCTTCATAGTTCCTCTCCTCCTTGTTTTCCTGTCCGGAACCGTTTCCATCCGCGTCCGGACTGACTTTTGAATACATCCACATTGTGGCATCATTCGAAAAAACTGGCAATACAAAATGCAATTTTTGGGGCTGCTTTGTAAGGAAACCGCTACACCTGATCCCAGGTTTTTGTACAAAAAAACCGCAATCCCTATGGATCGCGGTTTAAATCCGGTTTTATGGTATAAGTTCCGGAAAGGGTTCCAGTGGCGGATTTGCGCCGATCGTGGTGTAGCCCTGAAGAAGGACCGGCAACGTAGTGATCTCCTGAACGCGACGGGACGGGTCATCAATACAGGAAAGGATACGGTCTGCTGCCGCAACACCCATATCATAGGCGTTAACATCTACAATGGTTGGCAGTGGATCCATGATCGTCGCATAAGGATGAATGTCAAAGGTGAGAAATCCTATGTCTTCCGGTGTGGAAATCCCGTATTCATCAAGGACACGCATTACGGATAGTCCCAAAAGATTGTTCTCACAAACGATGGCGTCTATGTCAGCAAGAGGTTGCTCCTGCTCCCGGTCTTTTACAAATTCGCTGAAGGTTTTGTAGGCGCCGGTACGGGTTCCATCGGTATAAACAATATGAGATCTGTGAACATGATGGCCGTGATCCAGCATATACTGCTTGAATCCCCTGAGTCTCTGAGAAGACACCAGTTCCTCCTTTTGAGGTCCCACATAAAGTACACTGTGATAACCGCACTCCATCATATGCTCAGCGGCACAAACTCCTGCCAGGGTATTGTCCGTATCTATCCAGTTAAGATCCGGATCCAGATCCGGTCTTCCTATTATCAGATGGGGAAGGGAAACGCTGCGAAGCACCTGGATCAATTCATCGGAAAGGGCAGATGCATGGACCAAAAGACCGTCGGCAGAGTGGGACTTGACTATGTCCGAAACCGTACCTCCTGCCTTCAGGGTCTCAACAAGATCCACCAGCGCAATAGAATAACCATGTCGCGAAAGTTCATGAGAAGCTCCGCACATGATGTCAAAAGTAAAGATGTTGGTATATGTAGTATGCTTGTGGGCACTTGCTATATAAACGATATTCCGGGAAGTCCCCCTGGCAAAGTTAACCGCCCTCTGGTTAGGTATATAACCCAACCTCTCGATGATCTCATTTACGCGGGTCACCGTCTCCTCCGAGATAGAACCCTGATGGTTTAGGATCTTGGAAACAGTGGACTTTGAAACACCCGCTTCCCTTGCTATATCGTTGATGGTGATGTGTGTACTCTTCATAGGTTAATGTCCCGTAGTATCACGCTGCGCCATAAGAAGCGCGATCTCAAGGATCACTGCATCACGGAAAGAACGGATATCCAGCCCCGTCTGCTTTTCCAGTTTCTCAAGACGATACACCAGCGTGTTGCGATGCACAAAAAGTTCCCTTGCGGTTTCAGCGATGGAAAGGCCGCTGTCGAAAAACACCTCGATGGTATGCTTGGTCTCGCTGTCAATATTTCTTGGATCAAAATCTCCCATATGATCTGCGATAAATTCTCTGCAAACCTCCTCGGGAAGAGTATAGATCAGTTTGCCCAGACCCATGTCATGATAGCCGTAAATACTGCTTCCGGAAGAAAACATACGGCCTATCTCCATGGCTGCTTTTGCCCTGTGAAAAGTCTCATGAAGATGCTTGTAATCTGAACAACAGCTGTCATAGCTTACATCAACCGACATCATAAGCTCAGATTCGATAACGTCACGAACCTGACGTGCGGCTGCAGCCAGATCTGAGTCTGATATCGGACTTCTGAGCTGTCGAAGCACAACAAGATGTTCACCGTCCTCTTCAACCATATGGTCACCTGCAGATGCATACAACGAAGACAACACCGAGATCACCTCGGTATCATATGAAGTCCGAAATGATATATACAAAAGAAGCCAGGGCGCATCCTCCTTTAACCGAAGACGGCGCCCCCGCCTGATCATCTCATCCTCTCCCAGCTCACCCGAAATAAGCTCTTTGAAGAAAAAGCCCTTGTTCTGATCCCCGGTATACCTGTGAAGTAGCCTGGTCAGTCTTCGCAGTGTTTCCGGGGTATCGTTTTGATTATCCTCTATGGAAAAGCGCATGCCGGTCTCGTTATAGAGTTCCTCCAGCAGCTGCTCGATCTGTTCGTTATGATCCATAGTCATGCTCCGCTCTTTTTGCGCCTCTCAAGATTCGCAAATCTGGTGTACTCAGGAAGCCATGCCAACTCAACGGTACCGACAGGGCCGTTACGTTGTTTAGCGATTATGATCTCGGACACGTTTTTGTTTTCGGTGTCCTTGTTATAGTAATCATCTCTGTATATGAACATTACAACGTCCGCATCCTGCTCGATGGCTCCGGAATCACGAAGATCCGAAAGCATGGGGCGCTTGTCATCTCTCTGCTCAACGCCTCGGTTAAGCTGGGAAAGTGCGATAACCGGAACCTCCAACTCTCTGGCTATAGACTTGAGGGAACGAGAAATATCCGAAATCTCCTGTTGTCTGGATTCGGTCTTGCCGCCTCCTCTCATAAGCTGAAGGTAGTCGATCATTATAAGAGAAAGGCCGTGTTCCTGCTTGTACTTGCGGCACTTACTGCGAAGCTCCGAAACTGAGATTGAAGGCGTATCGTCTATAATAAGCTTGGACTGTCCGATGATACCTGCACCCTCGATCAGCTTTTCCCACTCCATATCCTGGAGTTTACCGGTACGAAGCTTTTGAGCATCCACATGAGCTTCCAGTGAAAAAAGACGGTTCACCAGCTGCTCCTTACTCATCTC
>JAEELH010000247.1 GCA_016288825.1 Lachnospiraceae bacterium
CAATATTTCTCTTCCTATAACCTTTTCAATTTCCAAAAATTCCATTTACAGTGCTCCTTTCCGATTAAATATAGAATTCCTCTTTCCGCATCCGATTCATAGGCTCGGATTTGAAAAGAGGAATCTACATGATTTACACAAGGTGTTAGTGTTAGCTAACAAACATTATTCTATTACTGTTACTATCTTATGTCAATAACCACTAATGAGTATTTTTTTCATTTACACGATAAAACCGGTTTTGTCATGAAGCCTGTAATTCAACCATATGTGCATATGCCCCATTCATATCCATCAGAGTCCTATGATCACCTCGCTCTACTATTTCTCCATCAGATATAACAAGTATCTTATCAGCGTCTTTTATGGTTTTTAGTCTATGTGCGATAACAAGAAGAGTTTTGTCTTTACATAATTCTGAGATTGCTTCCTGGATGGCTCTTTCATTATCTGCATCCACGCTTGATGTTGCTTCGTCAAGTATAACGATAGGCGCATTCTTTAGGATACATCTGGCAATGGATATCCTCTGCTGTTCGCCGCCAGACAGAGATGCTCCGCCCTCTCCGATCATAGTATCAAAGCCTTCGGGAAGCTTCATGATAAAGTCATAGCACCTTGCCTTTTTTGCAGCTGTTTCAACTTCTTCGCGCGTGGCTCCGGGGCGACCAATAGCGATGTTATTAAATACAGTATCCTGAAACAGATAGACTCTTTGGAACACCATACTTATATTGTCCATAAGACTTCCCAGTGACACATCTTTAATATCCTCCCCACGTACAAGAATACGGCCGCTCTTAACATCCCAGAATCTTGCAAGAAGTGAGGCTATTGTCGACTTCCCCCCACCGGAAGGGCCTACAAGCGCGGCCATCTCGCCCTGTTTCACTTCGAAAGAAACGTTCTTAAGTACATCTTTATCAGTATAGGCGAAACTGACATTATCATACTTGATCTCTACAGGAGCAGATCCCGTATCAGTGATACTTCCCAGTTCTTTTTTTCCGTCATCCATTAATTCTTCTGCTGCAAATACTTCTTCTATCCGGTCAAGGCTGGCATTTGTGACAGTAAGTCTTGCCATCTGACTATAATAGCTCTTGATAGAAACAAACATATCAAAAAGAAATAATGCCATACCGACCATATATATATCCGAAATTGCTCCCGTGTTAAAAAGATAAGCACACATCGCAAGCACAAGAGCGGTCCCTATACCAAAGGTTAGGTAAAGCGCCCTCGACCAGGGGCAGTAAGCAACTTCAAAGTCTATGCTCGACCTGCAGCTCTTTTCAAATTCATCCGTCAGTCTCCTTGAATTTTCACCCAGCATATTGTATGACTTGATAATCCCTATTCCTTCTGCAAAATCAAGCACTTCTTCAGTCAGAGACTCGCTTGCTTCCTGCTTTATAATTGAATGTTTATCGGAAGTTTTAAGCATGAGATTTCCGACTATGATAAATGCCACAACGATCAGTAGGGATAAAAGACCAAGCCTTATATCCATTACAAACATCATTACAGTCATTATCCCCTGTGAAATAATAAAGGTCACAAGCTCGGATAATACGCCCATGCAGTTCTCCTCAATAAATACCATATCGGTAGCAAGAACCGAACTAATCTTTCCCATATTTCCTTCCGTAAAATAACCCATGGGAAGTTTTCTTAAATGATTACCAAGCCTTAGGCGCATATCCGCAAACACCATATACCCCGCTGCCGATTGAAGGACATTGGATAAATGCTCAAACAATGCCTGTAATATAATACTTAAAAGGACCGCAACTCCCAAGAATACGCACTTTGTCTTATCCATAATTCCCTGCATAAACCAGCTTATACAGAAAAAACACAAAACAAGCGGTGCCTTCATCATGAGCCCTTTAAGGAAGGCTGTTAAATATGAAGCACGGATCCGCCCCTTATATTTTCCTGTATTATTTATAAGTCTGTGCATTATCTTTATCATGAGATTACGCCTCCCTAACTTTCCAGGTGCTCGCAGAAACCGATGCTTCCCATATTTTTCTGTATTCGTCGCAGGTATCTACCAGTTTGTCGTGAGTATCGGCCGCGATACAATTGCCTTCCTTCATAACGCAGATCTTATCAGCATTCTTTATGGTAGAAAGTCTGTGGGCGATGACGAGTACGGTCTTTTCCTTTATTATTTCGTCCAGGGCAGCGTTCATCTTCTCCTCATTTTCGGGATCCATAAACGCTGTCGCTTCATCGAGCACTATGATCGGTGCATTTTTAAGTATCGCCCTTGCAAGTGAAATCCGCTGTCGTTCACCTCCCGAGAGTTGCTTGCCTCCCTCCCCTGCCTGCGTCTGTATTCCGTCAGGGAATCTTTGGAGGAATTCGTTGCACTGGGCTCTAGAAGCTGCATCAAGCACCTCTTCTCTTGAGGCCCCCGGCTTTCCTATAAGGATATTCTCATACAATGTTGTGTTGAACAGGAACTGCTCTTGTGAAACAAACGCCACCTGATCATTCAACGATTCAAGGGACATATCCGTGATGTTCTGCCCTCCTATGGTGATACTTCCCGAATCAAGATCATAGTAATGTACCAAAAGCTTTGCAAGGGTTGATTTTCCGCTTCCGGATTCCCCTACAAGTGCTGTTGTTGTTCCTTGTTTAAGTACAAGGTCCACGCCGTGTAGAACTTCTGCATCCTTGTAGCTAAAATGAACATCCTTGAATTCGACATTGAGATCAGTTCCTTTGAAACCCGAAGTCCCTTCTTTCAGTGGAGGATGTTCCATCATCTTCTCCAGCTCTGTTATCTTATAGTCAAGTTGCGGGAATTTTCCTGCAAAGTTAAGCGCTTTTAGCACTGACGGCCCCACAGCAAAAGACATACAGAATACAAGCACCATCTTATCAAGTGTGATAGTCCCGCCAAGTACCATCATGGATCCAAACGGAAGCATAAGGAGGACAAGGCAGGGCAGGACGCTGGAATATATTGCCATCCACGGCCAGCAGACCTTATACCAGTCGAGTGTAAAGTCGCGATAGTTTTTTACCACATCACCAAAACGCTTATAAGAGTCGCCATCTTTATTAAAAACTTTAACTACCTCCATGCCGTTTACATATTCGATGATCGTATTGTTCATATTCGCTGCGGATTCATAATAGGCATTCATCTTCTCCATTCCGGACTTCATCATCATGCCCATGGCAAACATTCCCACCACAAGTGGTACCAGCGATAAAAGCCCAAGCCTCCAATCGAATACAAACATAAGAACAATAATGATGGCGGGGATTGCGATATTTGCAATTCCCTCAGGAATAGCATGAGCCAGTAGGAGCTCAATCTGATCTATATCATCGGTAAACACCTTCTTTATACGTCCCGAACCAAGCTCTGTTATAGTCCCCAGTGGTTGCTTCTCTAGCTTTCCCTGCAGAGAGATCCGCAGGTTCTTAAGTGTGTTATATGCACTGATATGCGAAAACTCCAGCCCTTGTACATAAGTTACGGAAAAGAGGATCTCACATATGGCAACCGCCACAACTCTTAGCAAAATATATGAAGCATCGATATGCTCACTTCGCGTAAGAGGGGCTATTATCTGATACATAAAAAAATATGGTGCAATACTTGCAATGATGCCTATGGACATCATTATCACTGCCCATATGGTATACTTTTTGTATTTTCCTATATAAGGAGCCACCTTTTTAAACATTACTCTCTCCTCTTTTACAAAAAATGTAACCTTAGTCTCACTTATTTCTTTGCGATTACCATGATCCAGGGTTTACTATTGTGATGATCCGATTTAACTTTGGAAAAGCCTGCGCTCTTAAGAGCAGCCTCTATTTCTTTGATCGTATGACACTTCATCCCTTCAATGATCTTTTCAAACTTAAGACTTGTTTCGTCGGTTCCGTCAGATTCATTGACTATCATGAAAACGCCTCCGGGTTTAAGGACTTTTGCAACCTGAGCAAAACATTTTTCAAGTCCCGGCCAAAAATAGATCGTTTCAAAAGCCGTTGCCAGATCAAACTTTTCTTCAGGCAGTGTGAGTGCTGAAACATCGCCCTGCTGTACCTTGCAGCGACCGCTTTTTATCGCTTCGGTGTTGTATTCAGCTGCTTTTCTGACTGAAACTTCAGAGTAGTCTATGGCGGTGACCTTTGCGCTCGGATATTTATTCAAGAGTTCTCCGGCATTTCTTCCCCCTCCGCATCCGATTTCTAGTATTTCTTTGGGCGCAATGGTGGTAAGGTGTGACATACCCCAGTCAGCCATCTTGGCATGCCCGCCATTCATTCCGTTCACCATCATCTTTCCAAGAAACCCCTCCGGTTTTCTC
The DNA here is from genome assembly GCA_016288825.1 of Lachnospiraceae bacterium. Classification (GTDB taxonomy): domain Bacteria; phylum Bacillota; class Clostridia; order Lachnospirales; family Lachnospiraceae; genus Weimeria. The sequence continues at coordinate 4,350 of JAEELH010000247.1, forward strand.
GTTTGGCTAACAAAGTTTTTATAAAGTCCCATTTTAAGCATCCTCCTTTTGTGTTCCAATTCTTTTAGCAGTCTTCAACGCAATTACTGATATGCTTGATCATATCTACTCTCTCGACCAGTCCGACATCTTCCAGAGCCTTGATCATACGATACACCGTAGCCACGCCGACCGAGGGATCTTTGCTTCTCACGATGCAGCAGATATCCTTACAGCTGGCTCCGTCATTATCAGCAATTACATCAGCAATAAGCATTCGCTGCCTGGTAATTCTCATGCCACTTTCTCTTATGGCTTTTTCTATCTGCTCCCTGTTCATCCTTCTCCCCTTATTAGTTAGGCATTCCTAACGCAGTGCCAAAAGAAAAACCCGCAATACCGGGTCTTTCTAATAGATATAAATTATCGTGAGAACTATTATCAATCGCATTAGATGTTAGCATAACCTAACTATTTTTTCAATAGCTCGCGGGATTTTATTTCCCTAGTTTTCCTTAAGACCAGAATCCTTCTTAAGGTTTGTCATGCTGTGTAACCCCAAGGCTATTGTAGAACCATTGTGGAGCATTGCGCCCGTAGCAGGCGCTATGGTCCCCAATAAGCCAAGCCCTATAAGTCCCAGATTAAACCCAACAACAAAACGATAGTTGAAGTTGATCCTCTTCATAAGGAGCTCACTAAGCTCTTTTAAAGTGATGAGTTTGTATAAATCATCCTCCGATATCATAACATCAGCGATCTGGCGGGCGAGTTGTGCGCCTTCGCTGATCGCAATTCCGCAGTCTGCTTCTGAGAGCGCGGGGGAATCATTTATACCATCACCTATCATTACAACGGTATGTCCCTTTTCCTTCTCACGCTTGACAAATCCGGCTTTTTCTTCCGGAAGGACCTCAGCATAATAGGCGTCAACACCGACCTTTTTAGCAACTCTTTTAGCGATATGCTTTGAATCACCGGTCATCATTACGATGTTATTAAAGCCTGCTTCATGAAGCTTTTTGACAACATCCGGCGCTTCAGGTCTTAGCGGATCCTCCAGGCATATAACTGCTGACAGTTTGCCGCCAATAGCCAGAAACAGCCTTGAATACCGCTTGGAAATACTATCCAGCTTATCCTGCTCGTCTTCCGGAATCACGCACTGCTCGTCTTCCATAACAAAATGCCAGCTTCCGATAACTACCCTCTGCCCATCTATATCAGAAGCAATTCCATGCGCAACTACATATTCAACCTTGCTGTGCATTTCATTATGCTCAAGCCCTTTATTAGCGGCTTCTGCAACAACAGCATTGGCGATTGAATGCGGATAGTGTTCTTCGAGGCAGGCTGCGATGCGCAGCATTTCGTCCTTATCATTTCCCGAAAATGCTACAACATCCACGACTTTTGGGGTGGCCATGGTAAGTGTACCTGTCTTGTCAAAAACTATGGTATCTGCATCTGCAACAGCTTCAAGGAATTTACCTCCCTTTACCGTAAGATGGTTGTCCTGGCATTCACGCATGGCAGACAACACGGTCACCGGCATTGAAAGCTTAAGTGCACATGAAAAGTCCACCATAAGTACAGACAAAGCTTTTGTCACGTTTTTGGTTAACAGATATGCAAGGATAGTTCCCCCGAGAGTATATGGAACCAGTCTGTCCGCAAGATGCTCCGCTCTAGATTCAACGCCGGACTTCAGGCTCTCAGACTCTTCTATCATTCGTATGATCTTCTCGTATCTGGTTGCTCCTGATGCCTTCTGGACTTTAAGAACGATATCCCCTTCTTCAATCACAGTTCCGGCGTAGACATAAGCACCCTCTTTCTTTTCTACAGGGATTCCTTCTCCGGTGAGTGTCGACTGATTGATCAGAGCTTCTCCTGAGACAACTGTTCCATCGAGAGGGATAACACTTCCGACTCTCACAGATATCTCATCTCCCGGAGCAATCTGATTGATGGGTACCTGTACCTCAACGCCGTCTTTCTTTAGCCAGACCTTATCTGCTTTAAGCGCCATACTTCTGGCCAGGTCGTCCACTGACTTTTTATGAGTCCATTCCTCAAGAAGATCACCCACCCCCAGCAGGAACATAACTGATGAAGCTGTTTGATAATCCCCGGTCAAAAGAGATACCGTTATAGCCGTGGCATCAAGAACCGACACCTCAAGTTTTTTGTGTTTAAAAAGGCTTACCAGTCCTTTAAAAATAAACTTTGTGGCCAGGATCCAGGCTTTTATCCTGCGTATCGGTGAGGGCAAAAAGAATCTGCAACCATAGTGAAGAATGACCCGGGTAATGAGCTTTTCTTTATAAGAGGACATAAGTTCCCTGCCGGTGTTCTCCGGAACAAGCGCTTTAACCTCTTCCGAGTCGGGATCAAAGCAGCATATTTTGGAAAGAAGTTCCTCTCTGTTGCCGTTAAATTCAACTACCGCATCAGCACTTCTCTCGTAGACGGTAGCACTTTCTACACCACCAAGAGAAAGCAGATAGTACTGTAACCTATCTGCTTCTTCAAAGGAAAAACGTCTTTTTGGCATGGAAAAGCGGATACGCCCGCGTATCTCATGTTTAATGACAATTCTCATATTCGATTATTCTCCAACTACAGCTTCGTCTTCCTTTGCTTTGCGTTCAGCGTTGATCTCTTTTGCCTCTGCGAGGATATCATCGCAGTTCACCTGAACCTTATTTGCGGTATCCATTACACACTCTTTTGCCCTAAGAACAGCCGCTGTAGTATGTGTATAGCACTTCTTTGCGTCTTTACTCGAAAGTACCTTTATACCTGCTGTTCCGAAAAGGACTCCGCCCAAAAACCATACACAATGATGCCAGTTTTTCATGATAATCATCTCCTGTTCATATTCTATTTAATAATAAATGCAGAAACTTCACACATCTGCGTACTACTTTAGATTATCACAATTTGATAAGTCCTAAAATACGTGCAGTTGATAACTTTTCTCAAAAACGGCTTGTTTTATCAAGGATCATAGACAGAAAAAAGGCACCGCTATGGTGCCTTTTCTCGGGGAGTAAAATGAAAATGTTTTCTTAAGCTGCTATTGTATCTCCCTGCGAAAGGGAGGATATCAGCATTATAATCCCTGCAACAATGAGAAGCGGGAGCGCCAGCTGCACCAGACCGCCAATAACAAACCCGATGAGAATGAGGGGCCAAAAAACTATTGTAAGAAGGACTTTCAAGAGCCCCCACGAAAATCGGAAAGCAAGATCGATGCCTTTGAACATAAAACCGAGCATAAAAATAATGAATAAAACTGTTAACATAGCGTGCCTCCTTGGTGCTTTATTTGATTGCTGAGGATATTATATGTCTCGTCCGCCGGGGATTACATATCCAAATGGACAAAATAAGAGGCCGTATTTCCCCATTATGGCAAAACTGCTGTAGAACCTCTTATTGTCTGTCTTTTCAGTGCCGGAAAAAGATGATATGATAATATGAAAGAGCGATCAAAGCAACACAAAATGGAGTAGATCCGTATGGCTAATATTATTGATTATGTTAAGTGGAAGGGCGATGCTTCTTTTGCTGATAGGCCTTTCAATATAGTCGATAATCTGGTTTTTTCCGAATTGAGTTATTTGGAATTGCCGGATACCCTTTTTTCCGAAGAACCTTTAACCATCAGAAAGGTATGGGAAAAACTGGGTGAAAATGCGAAATTCAGATTGGTTACGTCATCAAATGATGAAATAGAGTTGTTGAAGGCCTGTGCACTGTCTGAAAGGTTTTCTTGTGTATCGATTTCAGATTATGAGGATAGCTGTAGTGATCTTCAGGAAACGCAATTTGCAGCTATGACATTCCATCTGTCTTTGGAAGAGGCGTTTATTGCTTTTAGAGGTACGGATGACACGATACTGGGTTGGAAAGAAGACTTTATGCTATGCTACTGTAAGGTTCCTGCGCAGGAAAGAGCCTTACAGTATATTGAGAAGATGATAGCTGGCGGTAAAAGGTATTATGTAGGTGGCCATTCAAAGGGTGCTAACCTTGCACTGTTCGGGGCAGCATATCTTCGGAACAACAAGGATAGTTTGATCAAGGTGTATCTGAATGATGGACCCGGATTTTGTAATGATGTTTTAGATTCAAACAGGATCAGTCTGATAGATGACAAAAGTGTGCGGATCACCCCTGAGTATTGCGTTGTTGGGGCTATTTTTCAGCCTGAAATAACAGAAGAATATATCGTTAAAAGTTCAGCGCCTCAGATCCTGCAGCATGACCTTCTTAGTTGGAAGACTACGCCGGAGGGACTTGACCTTGCGGAGGGACATGATACTGTCAGTGTTGAGGTTAATTCACTGTTTGACACCTTCATCGGCAAGATGGATGATCTTGAGAACAGACAGGCATTTGTAGATTCCATTTTTGATACAATGACCCAAAATGGCGCAAAAACAATCACGGACTTTTTGAATGAGGGCCCGGATGCATTTGAAAACCTCATTATAACTGTTGCCGGTGATAATATGGGCGGAAGGCATCCTTTAAAAAGTGTAAAGGAAAATATAGCCTCTGAAGTAAATAACTCATTTCGGGGAAGGTTTATTCCTAAAAATGAAAAGACGAAAACTATTTTAAAAATAGTTGCTATGATCCTGGGCGCTATTATGTGTTTTTTGGTTCCCAACAGTCTGATCCAGACTGTATATGCGCTGGGCATTTTCATTATTGTAGCATACCAGGTTTCCCGGACGGTCTATTACTTATATAAGGCAAAGTGGGACATTGGAAAAGAAAAGCTGAGAGTAAATATAAGCATAGTCCTAATGGTATCCTATGTGGTCCTGATTCTTAAAGACAAGGCTCTTTTACTTGTTTCAAGTATAATGTTCGGCATTTTCTTTTTTATCTGTTCATTTCAATGCCTGGCAAAATACAAAGCATGTGAGGAAAAGTCAAAAAAAGCAAGATATTTATTTGAAATGATAATGACTGCTTTGAACGGGGGTTATCTGCTTTTTGCGCCATCTGTTGAGTTGGGATGGTATATGATTTCCCTGGGGATGTTTATGCTGATCGACGCAGTGTTTGAAATAATAGGGTTGATTGTTGATAAAACTGCATCCTACACCTCATAATCCAGGCAGCTTCGGATCTTGGTATAAGGTCTGACCTTGCCGTCTGCCACTGCCACATGTGCCGGGTGTACAGCATACGCCTTAAGCGCCGCTTCGTCTTCAAACAAGGAATCAAGCATCAGATCAGCATTTGAACTCTCGAGACCATTGATATTGACCGTGATCTCTACCAGACCGGGAATCTGCCCCTTTAGCCCCTCAAGACCCGCCTTGATCCCCTTCTTAACATTTTCCTTTTCTTCAGCTGAAAGCTCATCCTTCAGCGTCCATAAGATAACGTGCTTTACCATATCATATGTTCCTTTCCATTAAACTTGAAGTTGTAGTTCTTATCATTTCCAGTTCTTCCGGCGCAATGCAATTATCAAAAGTATGCGCTGATACTCCTTTTATGCAGTCCTCAAGATCCATCCAGCGAACACTATCTACCTCTTCCTCCTGAAGAGTAAGATCGCCTTCATCAATATCCTTCCAAAGTATGAAAACTTTGGTAAACTGTCTGTCGTGGAACTCCTCTCCAAAGAAGACATCATCCCATACAATATGTCTTTCGCCGCAAAGTATGAGTTCAGACTCATCAGCCGTAATTCCAAGTTCTTCATTAAGCTCCCTTATGGCTGATTCTTTAAAATCCTGTCCTGCCTGAATGTGTCCTGCACTTGAGATATCATAGCATCCCGGGAATGTTTTGATCATTGCTCTCTTTTGAAGAAGAATATCAACGCCGGCTTCAGTTTTTCTAACGATCCAAACATGTGCCGTCCTATGTCTGATCCCGTATTTATGAGCATATGACCTTTCGACGGTTTCCCCAGTAGGATTACCGTTCTCGTCAACTATATCAAGATATTCCATTTTCTACACACTCTACCTCTATATTAGATTCTATCGATATATGAGCCAATCCGATCACCGATAAAGGTATGATCAAGATTACGACAATACTATAATAACACAAAAACATCCGCTGCCCAACATACCTCCACTTCGCCTACGCAATAGAAAAAAGAGTCGTGGACAATACCGTAAAACGGTACTCCTCCCGGAACGGATGATTATCAATTATCTCACATATGAACTTGTATTACCACTATTTTCGCGGATCATTTCAAAAATGAAAAAAGGCACCGCTTGGGTGCCAGTTTTCGGGGAGTAAAATGAAATTGAAACTATCTATATTATGTTCAAAGGAGCGAGAAAGGGGAGGGAGAAATCGCTTCCTTTGATGATGTTATCATATCAGGCGTTTGTGTTTATTTTGTGTCCATCCGGGTAAAAGTCTGTGAATCTTAGGCTAAAAATGCAGCCCATTTCCGTTAATTCACCATTGTGTAGTTTCTGCCGTTATGATATATTCTTTCAGGCAAGGAAAAGCTTGATTTCGTTCGCTACACTCTGATCATGTACGACAACGACGGAAATGTTCTTGGTGATGAGCAACATCATTTTACAAAGATGAACGGTATGGAAGTAAACATACTGCCTGATCAGAGCATTGATCACGAATTTGTTTTAAATATTGACGGCAAAAAGGTTTCAATTGAAAAATACGAATTGTATTTAGATTACGCTATTTACTACTAAACATTATTAAAAAAAGGCGGAGCCGTATAAGCTCTGCCTTATCTTATTTCAAAAACACCTATTGTCCAACTCCGTTTAAATTATCTTCCCATCAAGATGGTCGCACTCATGCTGAATGATCTGCGCGATCTCACCCGTAAACTCTTTGGTAAACTTCTCAAAGTCAGTGTTCTCAAACTGAACCTCGATCTTATTATACCGGGTGACTTTTCTTACTCCGGTAAGAGAAAGGCAGCCTTCCTCCGTATCGTAGGGTTCCTCTTTTCTTGTGATCCTGGGATTTAGCATGACCATACTTACCGGGCCGACAGCAACGATTATCATGTTCTTATGATATCCGATCATGTTTGCTGCCATGCCTACACATCTGGATCTGTTAGCACTAAGGGTATCACGAAGATCATCTGCGATTGAAAGATCCTCGGATGTTACCGGTTTTGATCTTACTTTAAGGAACTTCTCGTCCCGAACAATTTCACGTACCACTACTTTATAACCTCAAACAGTGCTATTCCATGTTTCCGTTCAAATGCACGACCAATGGATCATGTTTTACATGTGGAAGAAAAACATCAAATAACTCCTTTGTCCTCAATTTCAGGCTGGATGTGTTGATGCAGGGGTGACATCCAAAAAACTCGCCCTCCATTATGTCCTCATCAACAAGGAGTTGCACCACATTCTCGCTATCATTCATAAGGCCCATAACGCTTACTGATCCGGGCGTTATATCAAGATACTTTTCCATGTCCTCGGCTGATGCAAATGACAGACGCTGTATGCCGTGCTGACCGGACAGTTCCTTTGTTTTAAAGCCCTTATCTCCGGGCATCATAAGAAGATAGAATTTTGTCTTTTTTCTGTTGCAAAGAAAAAGATTCTTGCAGATCGTCGCATCAAGCACTTTATCTATTTCATTGCAGATTTCCATTGTATCCGCAGGATCATGATCTACCCGCTGGTACCACATGGCCAGTTTATCCAGAAGGTCATAAACCCGAGCCTCTTTTTCAAGACGTCCGGTCATATCCTTCGGTCTTCCGTCTAATAATTGCATCTTATCCTATTACCTCATACAGCATCAAATATATCAGAGCGCCTTGGCAAATTCCCTTACTTCGCTAAGCTTTGCGTCAGACTTGTTTTCATCTCCATGAGCAGTGATTATGCCGGCATCTTCAACACCCACATATCCCATGTATGCCTTATACTGCGCTATCGCAGCATCATAAACGCCATCCGAACCGGATGACAGAAGAAGCGCTGCCTTTTTGGCCTTAAGAGGTTTTCCAATGCAGTATACTCTTTGGATGGCTGCTTCCATATGTGTAGTCATTGTAAAGTAATAGATCGGAGATGCGAAAACTATCATGTCAGCTTCCTTATACGCCGGCAGGATCTTTTCAAAATCATCCTTCTGGACGCAGCTGCCCTCTCCCTGGGTATGACAATACTCACAGCCAAGGCATCCGGAAATCTTCATCCTGCCTACATGATACACCTCAACCTCGTGTCCTGCATTTTCCGCTCCTTCGCAAAAAGCCTCCACTAATGCATTTGTGTTTTCTTTTCTTGGACTTCCGTTAAATACTGCGATCTTCATATGCTTCCTCCTGTTTAAACCATAACGCTGACAATATATTCTGCATCTTCCGGAATCTTGATACCGGGATCATCGATCTTTACACTTGCTTTTTTGCCATTTTCTTCAAGTCCCATGATAAAGTGGCAAAGACCTATACCTACATCTACCTTCTGAAGGTCGCCTGTTGCTTCATTTTCATATCCGCGATCTTTTTTCTCATAAAAATGCCACATGCCGTCTTTTGTGATGATCCTCCAGGGCTGCTTGTTTACAGCGGAAGGAGCCCATCTTACCATCTCAAGGATAAGGGACATGTCCTCATCCGGTACCAGAGGCGTTCCCCATGCCTTATCAAAGAAAAGCTCTTCTTGCGGCTTGCGGGAATCAGCGCCTACGCCCTTTCGCATCATGGTTTCTTTTAAGGATTTCTTTTTGGCGGGATATCCAAGAGGACTTACACAGGGCATCATCTCTCCGGGGTTAACCTCTGCTGCTTTTTCAAACACATCCCGCTTCATGGTACCGCCGATCCAAACGGTTCCGATCCCAAGTTCACAGGCATGGAGTACGAGTTTTTCAAAGGAATAACCAAAGGCTACGTCCGCATAAGGTTTCTTTTCTACTTTGCCGGCTACATACAGTTTTTCGCCGGAAAGGACAGGACTTGAAAGTCCCTTCTCTTTTGCATCTAGGATAACAAACTCTACCGGTATGTCAAAGGGGTTTGTTATATCTTTTATATACTCCTTAAGATCTTTTGTGTGCGCATCGTTTAGAGGGTTGTCGTCAAAAGTGCGCACGCTTCTTCTTTTTTTTATGGTGTCAAATAAAGCGCTCATTGTCTGTCCCTTTCATATTGCCATAAGTCTTTCAACGTCATCTTTGCGTTCGTATAATGTGCACCCTCCGGGATGATCTTCTAAGAGATAACCGCCATCACGTAATTCTCTAAATAAGCGTGAATTCATTGCTTCTTTCAGAGAAGTTTTGCTTACATTGATGTCCGAATACGGAGAAAAAGGGCACGGCTCCGCACCGCCATGGGAATTGATGTGGAAAAAGCCTCTTCCTGCGGCAACACAGCCTCCTGAGCTTTTCTCATCTCCGGGAAAGGAGATATAAACCATCTCAGAATGATCTTTACGAAGCCTTGCTATCTCACTCTTAAGGTAATCTCTTTCAACATCTCCCGGAGCCAACTCCCGGCTGTCATCGGTAACCGGAACAAACTCGACAAATATTACTGCTTTGCACCCACGAGCAGAAAGCTTATTTAAAAAGTCTTCTGAAGTTACTTCGCGAATGTTTTGAGTAGTTACTGTTACGGATGCGCCGAATATCAAGCCTCTTCTGTTAAGCTCGTCCATGGAACCCATCAGCTTATCGTAAACGCCGGTTCCGCGTCTTTTGTCTGTTGTTTCTTTTTCGCCTTCTATACTCATGATGGGTATGATGTTTCTGCAACGGTCCAGAAGTCCGAAATAGTACTCATCCATATATGTTCCGTTTGTAAATACCGGGAAAAGGATGTTTTTCTGCTCTCCTGCCGATTCCATAACATCTTTTCGCAGCATAGGCTCGCCGCCGGCCAAAAGGATGAAACTTATTCCCAGATCATTCGCTTCTGAAAATATCTTGGCCCACTGCTCACCGGAAAGCTGCCTAACCGGTTCTCCATCAACAGTCGCATGATTACATCTTGAGTAGCAACCGGCGCAGTGAAGATTACATTGACTGGTTATGCTTGCAATTAAAAACGGGGGAATGTGTTCTCCCCTATCCTCAGCAATTCTTCTTTTTTTGGAGGCTGATCGGCTCGCCATGGCAAAACCTGCCATAAATGCACTTTCCTTCGGGTTTTTTAAAGTGGCCTTGATGGATTCTGAAACAACTCTCTCAACGCCTTTTGTCATATATTCTTGAATATCAAATTGTTCCATGACTGCTCCTTATGCATTACATATATCTTTTGCGATATTATATTTGACAAAATATAAATTGTCAAGAGTCAAAATGAGAACATGAAAGGTGTTTATCATGAATTAATGATCTGCAACCGATCCGTTTCCACGTGGCACTTAAGAAACAGTACTTCAACGCCGGCATCTTTAGCATCATTTAGCGCTATGCCGAACTCCGGATGGGTATCTATATTGGCTCGAACCTCCGTTATACCATCCATTTGGATCACAAAAGCCAGAATGGCATGGTATCCCATCTGCTTTGCCCCTATCAGTTCTCGGATATGTTTTACGCCACGCTCCGTTGGCGCATCGGGAAAGTATCCTATGCCATTTTTCTCCAAAGTGCATCCTTTTACTTCCATAAGATACTCTTCGGTTCCTTTTCTCATAAAGAAGTCGATACGGGAATTACCATAGGTATACTCAGGTATCACTTCATCATAATCCTGTAACTCAAGCCACTCTTTAGCCACCTTGTTTGGAGCCTGGCTGTCGATATTAATTAGAAGCCCATTGTCTTTTTTAACGGTTACAAGATCATATGTAGTTTTTCTATCCGGCGTTCCCGGTGCATTTAACCATACCTCGCAGCCCGGAATAAGAAGTTCCTTGCACCTGCCTGTATTCTTCACATGCACCGTTTCTTTATGTCCGTTGATATCAACTTCAGCAATAAAGCGATTCGGCCGCTTAAGAAAAACGGCCGGGGTAATATTGTTATAGGTCACTTGATCGTCTCCTTTGTATATCCTTTAGGATCCTATTCGAGGTTCATCTTTTTGAATTTTTTATTCGCCTTTGACCATTTGGATATTTCTTTTTTCAAGGCGTAGTTTCTCGTATTCTCTGCGCCAAGACTTTTATACAACTCGAATCTTTCTTTGGTAAGCGTTCCGCTTTCAATGGCAGCTTTTACAGCACAACCGGGTTCTGTATCATGCTTGCAGTCGCTGAACTTACACATACTTTCAAGCTCAACGATATCTGAAAAAGTCTCGTCGATGCCGGACTCGGTATAAGCCATTCCGACTTCACGCATACCGGGAGTATCTATAAGACTAACGCCATTTGAAAGCTCTATAAGCTGCCTGTGTGTGGTCGTATGCCTTCCTTTGTCATCATCCTCTCTTATTGCGGATGTTTTCATTGCTTCCTCGCCTACCAGCTTATTTATCAGTGTGGATTTTCCTGCTCCGGATGAACCCATAAGACAAATCGTAGTGCCCGGTATCATATACTCGTCCAACTCTTCAAGTCCGATATCGTACACTGCAGATATCGCATGTACCCTGACCTTGTCAGCGATTCTCTCCGCTTCCCTTATATATCTTCCCACATTGTTGCAGAGGTCAGATTTAGTAAGGATTACAACAGGAACAGCGCCTCCCTGAAGAGCTATGCTGGCGTATCTGGCTATGCGATTATAGTTATAATCTTCGTTTAGAGAAGTTACTATAAAGCAGTAATCCACATTGGCAACCATATACTGCATGACGCCCGTCTTTGCCTGATCGGGCCGCTGTAAAAAGCTTGATCTCTCACAAACAGAAAGAATCGTTGAATCCCCCTGTCTGTTGTACAAAAACGTAACGTAGTCGCCCACTACGGGAAGTTTGTCCGGAGTCTTATCGTAAAAACTTCCTTTTAGTTTTGCGGTAATCTCCGTTTCCCAAAAACGTATCTTAAAGCTATTTTTTCTAACTTCCGATATCCTTCCGAGCTTTTCGGCGTGGAGCCACTGGCAGGATAATTTGAGCGGCTTGGAATACGGGAACTCCTTTGTAAACGCAGCGATCTCATCTTCGTCGTCACACTCCATAAATATGGGGGATTCATAGAAAAGCCCATGGATGTTTTTAAATTCATCACAAAGTGGATATGCCATAAAAGGATCCACATTTCCAAGTTCAGGATGCTTAATACCGAAATGATCACAAGTCATAAAACCATGCTTTGGATAATATTCCGGCTCTCCAAGGATTATGATCCCTTTATACCCAGCCTCAGCCGCCAAAGACATGGTTTCCTTTAAAAGCCTTGCTCCGATGCCCATACCAAAGCATGTAGGCTCAACTGCCAGCGGTCCGAATGTGAGGACCTCATGCTCGGTTTCCCCGTCAACAACACGAGCGATTGAGTAAAAAATCGCTCCAACGATCCTGCCGTCAAGTTCAGCCACACGGCTTAGTTCCGGCAGGTATTCCTTTGCACTTCGCAGCTTATGCACAAGAAGGTGCTCATTGCATCCCGGACCGTGAAGGTTCCAAAAAGCTCGCATGGTCATAAGTTCTGTGGCAAAGAAATCTTCCTTTGTTTCTTTTCTGATAACTATATTATTCAATTCTATTGTCTCCTTTTTCTGATAATAACTCAATATCTGATAGTATGGAGACCTCTTAATGCCGGAAACTGCCGAAATGGGCAAAAGAAAACCGCGGCAAAAACACCACGGTCATAAAATACTACTATATTGTCCTATAGAAATCCTACAGAGCATAAACCGAGGTCATCATACTATATTCACTTACAATCTGCATTTTTACAGCACTCATCATGATTACCTCGCTTTCTTTAGAATTTATAGGATAGAATATAACAGAAGTATATGACAATGTCAATGAAAATGTTTACTTTGCTTGTGCTTTCGTGGTATATTAGGTAGGTTAAATATGGATCAAAATGGGGGTCGTGTAATGTATTATGCAAGTTTTGGAATACTCGCAGTACTCCTTCATATTATAATAAATCAAAGAATCTTAAGAGATCACATAGACAAGACCACACAGGCATCTTATTACAGGTACAGACAGTTCCTGATCTCAATACTCGTTTTTTATATCTCAGATCTGCTATGGGGCTTTCTGGCAGAAGCAAAGATTCGCATACTTATTTATGCTGATACCTGGCTGTTTTTTGCGACCATGGCCCTGTCGGTTTTGCTATGGACAAGGTTTGTGGTTGCATTTCTTGATGAAAGAGGCGTCCGTTCCGCCAGCTTCATGGGCGCAGGCTGAGTGATTTTTGGATTTTTTTAATGATCCTTTAAATGCAATAGCGCAGGTGAGATATGACAGTAACCTGTGGGATTTTTGTCCAGATACTTCTGATGATACTCCTCTGCGTCGTAAAAGCTTTCGAGAGGTATCAATTCCACAGCCAGCTTCTGTCCCAGTTCCTGCTGCTTCGCATCATATACTTTTTTAATTTCGGGGACAAGAGCTTCATCTGTGTAATAAATTCCTGTGCGATACTGTATCCCGGTATCCTCCCCCTGCTTGTTTATACTAAGGGGGTCTATGATCATAAAGAAGTATTCTACAAGCTGAGCCGTACTGATTACAAAATCTTCATACAATATCTTAACCGTCTCCGCATGGCCGCTGTCATTGCAGACCTGCTCGTATGTGGGATCTTCCGACTTACCATTGGCATAACCAACCTCTGTACTTATAATCCCGTCAAATTGATCGAAGAACTTTTGCGTTCCCCAAAAACATCCTCCTGCAAGATACAGTTCTCTTTTCATAAATGCTCCTTTGTTTACGATAAATGCTTATACATTCGGTTTCCTATCATCTGTATCACCTGAACAAAAACGATCAGGATAATAGAGCATGTAACCAGATAATCCGTTTTATACTGCTGATATCCAAATCGGATAGCTATGTCACCGATACCGCCACCACCGACTGTACCAGCCATGGCTGAGTAGCCTATCAGTGATATTATAAGAAGGACTACGCCGTTGAGCATGCGGGGAATGGATTCTTTTACATAAACCCGCAGCAGTATTTGAAGATTTGACGCACCGAAAGATCTGGCGGCTTCTATGACACCGCGATCCGTTTCTCTAAGGCTGCTTTCAAAGATCCTGGCGATAAATGGAATCGCCGATATTGTAAGAGGTACGATAGATGCTGTTGTTCCGATAGATTTCCCGACAACGATCCGGGTAAAAGGTATGAGGATCACCAAAAGAATGATAAAAGGGAAACTTCGAAACACATTGACTATAAAGCTCAGGACCTCATAGACCGCCTTAACCGGATGTAATCCGTCAGGAGCAGTAAGTGTCAGTATGACTGCGGGGATAAAGCCGAGGATAACGGAAAAAAACGTTGACCAGAATACCATATAAAGAGTCTGCCCCAGTGCATCCAGGATAATACTGGTCATACTTGTTGTAGATACGATTCCCATTGCTAGACCACCTCCCATGCCACGTTTTTATCGTCAAGAAAGCTACATACCCTATCCTTGTCTGTTTCCTTTACATTTATCACAAGGCTTCCGTATACGTTTTCCCGGAAGTCTTCAAGCTTCGCCCAACAAATGGAAAAATCGCTATCAAGCGACCTTGCCATCTGAGTGACAACAGGCTCCTCCGATCCCTCTCCGGAAAAGAAAAGCTGGATATTAACACCCTCCGTCGGCAAGAGTTCACTTTCTTCGCGGAGAAATGTCTTGATCTCGGTCCTCTCCGGCTTCACAAATAGATCTTCCGGCTTTCCCTCTGCAAGAACACCGCCGTCACTTAAGAAGGCCACTCTCTGGCATATCTGCTTTACAACTTCCATTTGATGCGTAACAATTATCACCGTAATACCAAGTTCCCGGTTAATCTTTTGTAATAGAGAAAGGATCTCTTTTGTTATCTCCGGATCAAGCGCACTTGTTGCTTCGTCGCAGAGCAAAAACATGGGGTCAAGAACCAGTGCTCGGGCGATGGCTACCCGCTGCTTCTGCCCCCCTGAAAGCTCTCTCGGTTTTGCGTGCACTTTATCCTCAAGACCTACCAGCCTGATAAGATCAAGGATCTTTTTTTGACTTTCCGGCGATTTGGTCTTTCTTCCCCAAAACTTCATAGGAAGTGCGATATTGTCATAGACATCAAGTCTTTCAAGCAGATTAAAACCTTGAAAGATCATTCCCATCTGCTTTTGAAGGTTCTTAAGCGCCTTTTTGTCCTTTGCGGAAACAGTTGTGCCGTTGATCTCTATGGTTCCGGAATCATAAGTCTCAAGGCCATTGATGCATCTTAACAAAGTAGACTTTCCTGCCCCGCTCTGCCCTATGATCCCATATATTTCACTGTCTTCTATCTCAAGGGAAATACCCTTCAGAACCTCCAGGTTCTGAAAGGATTTCCTTACATTACTGATCTTTATCATGTCGCTTTACTGAGGATCTATAAAAGATGTGATAACGGATCCCTTATATGTGTTTTCAATGTACTGCTTTACGGTGTCAGACTGGATTGCCTTTATAAGTGCCTTGGTCTTCTCTGTCTCCTCATCTCCCTGTCTTACAACGATAAAGTTTGTTCTTCTAACAGATGTCTCGTCATCAAACTCCTCGATATCAAGAGCGGGATACTTTGAAGGAAGATCCGCACCAAGTGCATAGTTTCCATTAATGGTTGCGGCATCAAGATCCGGAAGGGTAAGGGGAAGACTTGAAGCCTCAAGAGTAGTGATTTTATAACCGTGAGGATTTGCTTCCTTATCATCTGAAAGAGACTCAGCTGTCACATTATCATCTGTACCGTATCCGCCA
>JAEELH010000248.1 GCA_016288825.1 Lachnospiraceae bacterium
AAGATCCACCTCATTGCTGTTGTGATGCATCTGCTCCAAGGCCCTGGCCTGATAATAATCCGTAACACCATCCATATACATCTTCACCCGGTCCTTGGGTTCCGAAACAAGTCCGGTATCCAAAAAATAGACCAGAAACATTGCTGATATACATGTAATAAAAATGGAACCCAGAACTGCCAGCGCTAATATTGTCTTATAAACATAACTGTTCTTGTAACTTTTTTTCATAACAAAAATCTCCCTGTCGCTTCACCGGAAGCATTACTCCATCCGATAGCCGTGACCCCAGACAGCAACAATGTGACGAGGCTGTGCAGGATCGTATTCCAGCTTTTCACGAAGATGTCTGATATGTACCGCAACCATCCCTTCAGAGCCGAATGCATCTTCCTTACGGACTTCCCTGTAGATCTCAGCGGGGGAATAAACCTTGCCGGGATGAGACATAAGAAGATAGAGTATCTCATACTCCGTTGGTGTAAGAGAAATGTCCTCTCCGTCCAGCTTTACTTCCTTGCGATCGTCATCAAGCTCTATACCTCCGATGGAAATATGGCTTTCTACCTTTTTCGAAACAGGACTTACATTCATGGCTCCCAGCTGCATGTATCTTCTCAGTGATGATCTGACTCTGGCCAAAAGCTCAACAGCATTGAAAGGTTTTACGATATAATCATCCGCTCCCAGATTAAGTCCCAGGACCTTGTCCATATCTTCTCCCTTGGCAGTAAGCAAAATAACCGGAACATTGTACTGCTCCCTGATAAGCGAAAGCGCTTTGATCCCGTCCATGACAGGCATCATAACATCCAGAAGGACCAGATGGATCTCCTTTTCAGAGAGAACTTCCAACGCTTCTTTGCCGTTTGTCGCCTTTTCAACGTCATAGCCCTCTCCCCGGAGATAGATCTCCAGCGCTGCAACTATATCTGCATCATCATCACAAACCAAAATACAAGCCATATCAAACTTCCTTTCCTATGGATCTTTGTCTGCCGTACTTAGCGAAGCAAGAAAACTCCGTCATGCCTTTGAACATCAAAAGATCCGCTGCAACAGATCATGATCTATGATCCTATTGTAGCGGATGCCTGATTAAGATAAAAGATATAAAGTGTTTAAGAATCTCTTAAGAATCAAAGATTATCGCGAAGTACACGGATCAGTTCCTCGTTATCATCATGCTTTTTCAAGGCGATACGGTAACTTCCCTTGCTAAGTCCCCTGAAGTTGTCACAATCCCTGATCAATATCCTGTCATGAAACAGGATGTCAAAAATAGGCTTTTCGGTAATGACAAAAATAAAATTCGCTGCGGAATCATAACTGTCTATACCTAAATCCTTAAACTCCGCCCTCATCCATTCTCTCTCTCGACGGATGTAGTCTCTGGATTCCAGCAGATATTGCTTTTCCTCAAGACAAGCCACACCGGCCAGCTGAGCAAGGATTGAAAGATTCCACTCCGGAATATGGACCGCTATCCTGTCCCTGATCTCCTCTGATGCGATCATATATCCAAGTCTAAGTCCCGGGATGGCAAAGGTCTTGGTAAAACCGTATACCCTAATGAGATGGGGATAAACATGACTCCTGAAATACTCCTCATACTCATCTGAAAGATCTGTAAGATCCAGAAAACACAGATCGAGAAGACAATAAATATCATTCTTTTCACAAATCTCCAGTATCCTGGTAAGCGTGGGGATCGATATCATAAGTCCGGTGGGATTGTTGGGAGAAGCCAAGATCACCATGTCGGTCTTGTCTGCATTAGTTTCAAGGTAACTGATAAACTTTTCCCCCAGTCCGAACTCGGACTGTCTCTCGTAAAAATCGATGTCACCACCTATGGCATTGGCCACATACTCATACCCAACATATGAAGGCACCGGGATCAGGATCCTCTTAGGAGTCATACCATGCATGATAGCCATCAGAACCTCAGACGCACCATTACCTCCGAGAACCTGAGCGGATCTGACACCATGCCTCTGCCCTATTACAGTGCGAAGAAGTGTCTGATCGTAGTCAGGATAATGCTCGGCATAACTGAGAGCATTCTCCAGTTGCTTTTTAACACGACCGGGTATACCAAAAGGATTGACATTGACAGAAAAATCCAATCTGATGGAATTGCGGTAGATATCTCCTCCGTGTCTCATAGAATCTCCCCTGATTGATGTCAAAAACCGTGAAACTGCGCTTATCAAGTTTAATTCTAACACAACGCATTGTAAAAAAGAAGATTTCTTTTTATTTTACTTTGATCACCTTGGATTTCTTTTTATTTTTCCCATTATAGGCCACAACCCGCAGTTTCATTCCCTTTTTACCTGTAATGAAAAAACTGCCGGGTTTAGTTGTCGTCTTAATGGTAACAAAACCATATTCCGTCTTGATCTGAAGCTTATATTTCTTTGCTCCCTTACACTTTTTTATATTGACTGCAACGATACTGCCCTTTCTCACAGCTGTTAACTTCGGTATCGCAGTTATGGTCGTACCTTGTGACGAGGCTGCCGTCTCTTCCTTGTTCTCCTGCTGAGTTCCGGCTGACTTCTGTTTATCCTCTGCAGCCTTTAGTTCCTCCTGAGCTTTTTTCAACTGCTCATCTGCCTTTTTCTTTTCTTCTTCGGCTTTCTTCTGTGCCTCCTCTGCCTTTTTAGCGGCTTCTTTGGCCTTTTCAAGTTCCTTTTCCGCCTCGCTGGAACTCTGGACCTTTGCCCTGTACTCTGCCTCCTGCGCTGCTTTTATTGCTTCATTTGCTGCTTTTGTTGCCTCATCAG
>JAEELH010000249.1 GCA_016288825.1 Lachnospiraceae bacterium
AAGATCCACCATTTCCAGTGACCATTTGTTTTTATTAACAGTCTGATTGATGAGTGCAAGACTCTTCTTTTCTTCATATTCGGAAATAGCAACTATGGCATCAAAGTATGTTCCGCCCTGGGCCTTGGACTTGAAGGTCAGACCCGAGTAATCCTCCCATTCTTCGGGATAAACCGCCTTGATCTTCATGGCATCAAGCTTTTCCAAAGCCTTCTCCTTGGTGGCATCCGACATCCAGTCTTCGTTTTTGATCATGGTACGATATGAATCAAGGATGTTTTCGCACATCTGAGTGACATCCTTCTTCACCTTGGGATCCGCATACTTCTGAACATACATCTTTGAAAATGAAGTCATAAGAGATCCCTTGGCTGCATTAAGTGCATAATACTCATCGGGTTTGCTTTCGGTTATTCCTGAAAGCTGATTAGAAATACCGAGATAATACCGATAAGCCTCTTCATCGGTGGCACTGATGTATCCCACTGCTGTCATCGCAAGAACATAAGCCTTGATCTCCTCAAAGTTTTCCGCATTATAAAGTTCATTAAGCTTATCAAGCCACTTTGTCTCGGAAATAAGGAACTTCTTTGATCCCGACATCCCCTTTACCTTGACAATATCCGCAAGGGGATAATTGGGTGAAGCCTTCGCAAGTTCATCAAACGTATAGTAGTTCATATATTTGGAAAGATCCGCACCTACCGCTTCCTCGTTTGTAACTATCGATGCTGCGATCTTCTTCTCAAAGGAATACTTCTTGGCCAGAATGTCAGTGATCTGTTCGTCGGTATAACCCAATCTCTGCAGCATATATGTGGTAGTCAATGAATAAAACTGTGACATTATCTGACCGTAGGCCGTAGGATTGGAATACTCAGCGGAATCACCCAAGGAAAGACTGGTATCTCCAATATAAACAATGTACTTTGAAGAATCAGAAGGATCTACTGTCACTCCCTCGCTTGAAAGATCTATCCCGTACATTTGTCCGTCTTCGGACAAAAAGTATGAGCTGAGTCCCTCAATATCCTTGATAGCTTCAATCTTTTCTATCTGAGGCTTAAGTACCGAGATACCTGCCTTATTTCTTCCGTCCCAATCCAAAAACAGATCATAATAATTCCTTACCAGATCAGCATCATGACCTGTAATGGATGTATCCTTAAGTACAGCCTCTCTGTCTTTATCAAGGTCGTACTCTACCTGATAGAAGGTTCCCTCCGCAGCATGAGTGGGATCCAACTCAAGAGTACTGAGTTTCTTATAGTTTGCTGCTGTATAAAAGTCGTCCTTAAGATCAGGATCGTATCCTCTCTTTACCACATCACCGACACTGGAGTTGACCCAGGGTGTCTCGTACTCGATACGTGATGCAACGTAATTGTCAGCGGAAGATGCCTTTCTGACCTTGACTGTAAAGGACTTTTTGGTAACAAGATTCCAGCTGCCCTTGGCACGGGTGCTGACCTTGACTGTGACCTTGGTGCTGCCGGCCTTAAGAGCCTTGAGAGTGATCTTGGCAGTACCTGCCTTAGTCATGGTAAGGGAAGTCTTGGAAGCCTTCAGGATCTTGTTATTCTTGACTGCAACCTGAACCTTCTGTCCCTTTTTAAGCTTTTTGACTGTAACTTTACCGGTTGATCCCTTTTCAATAGTCTCGGAAACAGATATAGCCGGTTTTGCAGCCGCACTTGCACTTATCACCGTCTGAGGGATCATCCCCGCCATCAAAGCAAGTGACAAAACTAATGCGCCGATACGTTTGAGTTGTTTCATTGTCGCTCCTCCTCTTAAAAAAAATAGTTACGATAGGAATTCTATCATATGTGAGATGAACATTAAACAGGATTTCAATCCTCCCAGAAAAGTTCATCCAGCGTCTTATTTAAAGCCTTGCATATTGCTATGCAAAGATTGATAGTCGGATTATAATCTCCCTTTTCGATGGCACTGATGGTCTGCCGGGAAACTTTGCAGATGTCCGCCAGCTGCTCCTGGGACAGGTCCATACCTGCCCGGGCTGCCTTAAGTCTCAGATTCTTCATGATCATTCATCCTCCTCTTCAGCAGACTTGTCGATCCTGCCCTTGATAAAAGCTGTCACTGCCAGAATGGCCAAGGCAATCGAGCAAAACAGATTGACAAAAGGGAAATCCCAGTAGCCGTTTACAAGTACGATACCGGACCTAATGGTTGCGATAACAGGAAAGACATTTAATGCAAAAAGAACAGTCAAGATTACAATGTATCTTCTCATGTCATTGTTCCTTCCCCAGTATGCATCGTTCCAGATGGTGTAAACACAAAGGACGATCCCACCGATGAAGATCCCTGCAGCGTGGAAATTATACTGCTCAACGGGGATATTCAAGAAACCGCCTACTGAAAGGCAAAGCATGATGGCCTCATATATTACCATAGTGTAAAACGCATATCTGTAACCACGCCCCCTGATCTGCTCCTGTCTCTCGTCATACTCGGTCTTTGCCCTTCTGTTTTTGTTAAGCAGTTTTAAAAGGAAAACAGCAATGATAAGTCCTACAAGTATTCCTGCCAACATACTTACACTACTCATAACATCCATGATATACCTCCTTATTTTTACCGATCCCTACTCTCTTAACATCATCCCGATCATATTGAGGGATCTCAAAACCTCTCTTGTTATTTCTCCCCGATGATTTGGACGTCTCCGCTTCATCTGGGATCATAATACTACCTTCATAGCATTATGTCAAGTATATTTTACATATTTCTTTTGACAGATGAATTTTTCATATGTTGACACTCCGGCACATATCCCCTAAACAGCCTGTAAATTCAGGCTTTCCACGCCTTTCAAAATCTTCTTGACACCACCGCCATACCCTAATATAGTAAAGATAGGGGACAAGGTTAACGCACAGAATGAAAGGGGGTCTTGCCTATGAAGGGTAACACTTTCGCACTTGACATCCTGCGTGACTGGAGCTTTAGCTCCGCCAGAGAGGCTATCACTGAGAGGCGTGCTTCCGGGGAGTCAGCCTCTATCAAGAAACTTGCCAAACACTACTTCAGATCCGGCCGGGCAGCCAACATGGACGAGGCTACGGCAATGGCAACAAGAATACTTAGATAAGGCACTAAAAAGACCTCAGACAGGCATCACACCTGACCGAGGTCTTTTCTTATACTACTCAAACAATGCTCTGAAGGTCTCGTATCCGTACTGGTCCGTATCGAAAAGGATCACTTTTCCATCGGATCCGGTATATCTGATACATATTCCCTTATCCCGAAGCCGCGTCTTCTCCGGAATATCCGTCTCGCAGATCTCCATGACCTGTCCATCTCTAAAAACGATCTTAAGTACGTTTTCGGACTCATCTCCCGGAAATTCTTTTTGCTCCTTTCCGGGCTTCATGGTACGGATATAATAGGAAAATCTTTTCCAATCATGCTCATCCGTCTTAACAGAAACTCCGTCAACGGTAACTTCCGGCTCAAAGTTAGTTTTGATCCTGGCTATACAATGCTGGACATCCGAACTGAATCCACGAAACTTGTACATATAGGCAAAAGCTGTACCAAACATGGCAATAAAAAAGATAATAAATGCCAGCACCAGTGCCACAATTATAAAGAGTTTTCTATCCCACTCAAGGGGATTTCTAAGTTTTGTCATAATAATGTACCTCGTTGATGACAAACCACTCATTAGTAGCTATAATATATAAGTTATACT
>JAEELH010000250.1 GCA_016288825.1 Lachnospiraceae bacterium
ATACTTGAGGAGATCAGAGCTCATAATATGCTGCTTTTCCAGCTTTTAACTAGAGCAGATACTGTCTTTGATGATGACAGTGAGGGTCGCAGTCATATGACTTTGGTCCTTGAGGATACAATGATCGCTCATGAGCAGCAGGATCAGCTTTATCACATCCTGGATAAGATCCTTTGCGAACGTTGCGGTTCACGGGTCATCATTGATATTTCCTACAAGGAGACTCAAGATAAGCTTAATCGTGAAAAGGCAGAAGAAGAGATCAAAAAAAGAGTACAGGCTATAGGTGAACAGCTTGATAACGCGTCGGAAGAGGGCACTTCCTCTGATACAGATCCCAAGGACGCCTCTTCGGATGATAAAAAAGTTGATGTTTCTAAATCATCTGACAAGACAAAAACCGGTGGTAAAAAATCATTTTATAATCCTTCTGTCAGTGAAAATCCTTACCAGAAAAAAACCAGGGCTCCTATCATCAAGGATCCCAATCTTTTGTACGGTAAGGCTTTTTCCGAAGAAGCCATCGATATCAGCGATATTACCGGCGAATACGGTGAGTGTGTTGTAAGAGGTCAGATCATCTTCCTGGATTTCAGAGAGATCCGAGGAGAGAGGACTATAATAACCTTTCATATTACAGATTTTACAGATACCATTGCATGTAAGATCTTTTCTAAAAACGAATATTTAGATAGCATTAAAAATAAAATACATAATGGTGATTTTATAAAGCTTAAGGGAGAAGCTGAAGAGGACAGGTATGACAAAGAAGTTGTTATATCTCGTATTTCCGGCATAACTTCTATACCCTCCTTTAAAACCGAGCGGATGGATACGGAAGCTTCCAAGCGTGTTGAGCTCCATTGCCATACCAAGATGAGTGATATGGACGGAGTTTCCGATGTCAAAGACATTATTAAAATGGCCAAAAAATGGGGTCATAAAGCTTTAGCTATCACCGATCACGGAGTAGTTCAGTCCTTTCCCGATGCTGATCATGCTGTTTCCGGCGATGATGATTTTAAAGTTATTTACGGATGCGAGATCTATCTTGTTGATGACGAAAAAAAGATCGCTTCAGGTGATGAAAGCATAGGATTTGATCACGATTTTGTTGTATTTGATATAGAGACCACCGGACTTAATGCTGCAAGTGTTCAGATCATTGAGATCGGCGCCGTAAAATTCTCCGGAGGGGAGATCACTGACAGATTCTCGGTATTTGTCAAGCCTACGGTTCCTATTCCCTATAGGATAGTTGAGATCACCGGAATTACCGATCAAATGGTGGCAGATGCCGATCCGATAGAGGTAGTACTTCCAAAATTCCGTGAATTTTGCGGTGATTCGGTATTGGTCGCTCACAACGCTGATTTTGATACAGGTTGTGTTCGTGCATGGTGTAATAGGCTTGGGATCGACTGGAATTTTACCTATGTTGATACGGTTCCCATGTCCAGATTTCTTCTTCCGGGCCTTTCCAGGTTCAAATTGGATCAGGTTGCAAAAGAACTTGGTGTTGAGCTTATTGATCATCACCGGGCCGTTAATGATGCAGAGTGTACTGCACATATTTTTGAAAAGTTTATAATAATGTTATCCGAGAGAAATATTTCTACTCTTGGAGAACTTAATGACAGAGGTTCTATGACAGAGTCCGACATACGTAAGGCTCATGCCAACCACTGTATTGTTCTGGCCAAAAACGATATGGGAAGGATCAATCTATACAAGATCGTATCCGAATCCCATCTTAAGTATTTTTCCAGAACTCCCAAAATTCCTAAAAGCTATGTTAATGCTAACAGAGAGGGCCTTATCATAGGTTCTGCCTGTGAGGCAGGAGAGCTTTTCCAGGCAATACTTACGGGTAAGGATGATGCCCAGATAGCCAGGATAGTATCATTTTACGATTATCTTGAGATCCAGCCTGACGGCAATAATGCCTTTCTTGTTGGTAATGATAAGTTTGATATTAAAAACTATGATGATCTTCATGAGATCAACAGACGTATTGTAACCTTAGGAGAAGATTTTAATAAGCCTGTTGTTGCAACCTGTGACGTACATTTTTTAAATCCTGAGGATGAAGTTTACAGACGTATAATAATGGCATCTAAAAAATTTAAGGATGCTGATGATCAGGCGCCTCTATATCTGCATACCACCGGTGAGATGCTTGACGAATTTGCATATCTCGGCAGTGAAAAAGCCAGAGAGGTAGTTATTACCGCACCTAATCTCATAGCTGATATGTGTGAGAAGATCTGTCCCACCAGACCTGATAAGTGCCCGCCGGTTATCGATAATTCCGATGGCCTGCTTCGTGAGATCTGTTATTCTAAAGCTCATGAGATGTATGGTGAAGACCTTCCGGAGGTAGTTGTTGCAAGACTTGAGAGAGAACTTAATTCCATTATTTCCAACGGTTATGCGGTTATGTACATCATTGCCCAAAAGC
Organism: Lachnospiraceae bacterium; assembly: GCA_016288825.1. Classification (GTDB taxonomy): domain Bacteria; phylum Bacillota; class Clostridia; order Lachnospirales; family Lachnospiraceae; genus Weimeria. The sequence goes on from JAEELH010000250.1 coordinate 2,462, forward strand.
TGGTTTGGAAATCTGTAGAAGACGGTTATCTTGTTGGTTCCCGAGGATCTGTAGGATCATCCTTTGTTGCCACTATGGCGGGAATTACCGAGGTTAATCCTCTTTCTCCCCATTATCTTTGCCGCAAATGCCATTATGTTGACTTTGATTCCGATGAGGTCAAGCAGTATGCCGGCAGGGCAGGATGTGATATGCCTGACAAGGTTTGTCCTGTTTGCGGAGAACCTCTTTCTAAAGAGGGATTTGATATACCCTTTGAGACCTTTCTTGGGTTCAAAGGTGATAAGGAACCTGATATCGACCTTAACTTCTCCGGTGATTACCAGAATAAAGCCCACAGATATACAGAGGTTATCTTTGGCGAGGGCCAGACCTTCAGAGCCGGCACCATCGGTACTCTTGCAGATAAGACAGCCTATGGTTATATAATGCATTATTTCGAGGAAAGAGGGGTTCACAAAAGGAGTTGTGAGGTGGAGCGCCTTGTTTCCGGTTGCGTTGGCGTCAGAAGGACTACGGGTCAGCATCCCGGAGGTATCATAGTTCTTCCGGTTGGAGAGGAGATCTGTTCCTTTACTCCTGTGCAGCATCCCGCCAATGATATGACCACCGATATCATTACTACACATTTTGATTATCATTCAATTGACGCGAACCTTTTGAAACTTGATATTCTTGGACACGACGATCCTACCATGATCCGCCGTCTTGAGGACCTTACGGGTATTGATGCAACCACCATCCCTCTTGATGCGCCTGAAGTCATGGAACTTTTCCTTTCCACAGAGCCTCTTGGGGTCAAGCCCGAGGACCTTTGGAACGTTGACCGCGGGACTTTGGGAATTCCCGAGTTCGGAACTGATTTTGCTATGGGCATGCTTCGAGACGCAGGTCCCAGAGAATTTTCGGATCTAGTCCGTATCTCAGGCCTTTCCCATGGTACAGACGTATGGCTTGGTAATGCTCAAACTCTTATTGCAGAGGGCAAAGCCACAATTTCTACGGCTATCTGCACCCGTGATGATATTATGAC
>JAEELH010000251.1 GCA_016288825.1 Lachnospiraceae bacterium
ATCCCTTGAAGAGTACAAGGTAGATAGGGCAGAGGTGTAAGCATGGTAACATGTTCAGCTGACTGTCACTAATCGATCGAAGACTTTATCAAGTAGTTCGGATTACTAAGTTCTGTATGAAGTTTTGAGTGTGCTATGCACAAATTATATTCCTCCTTAGCTCAGTCGGTAGAGCATGCGGCTGTTAACCGCAGTGTCGTTGGTTCAAGTCCAACAGGGGGAGCTGAGGAGAGTTACATTTATGTAACTCTCCTTTTTGTTATTGACCTTTATATTATTATTGGAAGCAATTATGAATAAAAAAGCATTACATACACTTGAATTTGACAAGATAATAGATAGGCTTACTGGATATGCAGGGAGCGATAAAGGCCGTGAGTACTGCGAAAAGCTTTGTCCTATATCAGATATAGAAAAGATAAAGCAGAGACAAAAGGAAACAGGCGATGCCCTAGCCAGGATTATAAGGGATGGTTCCGTATCTTTTTACGGTTGTAATGATCCCGGGTTTTATCTCAAGAGGACGTCAGCCGGTGGAAGTCTCTCTATGGCGGAGCTTCTGAAGATATCCTATCTTCTTAAGGCTGCAGGTAGGGTAAGAAAATACGGTACTGATACAAAGGAAGAGCGCAGGGATACTCTGTCCGGTTATTTTGACAGCCTTGTTCCGCTTACACCCCTTGCTGATGAGATCACCAGGTGCATCCTGTCCGAGGATGAGATGGCAGATGATGCTTCTCCCGGACTTAAGAATGCAAGACGTAAGATTGGCCTGTTAAACGAAAAGATTCGTTCTGTCATGAATTCCATGCTTTCCAATGCTTCAGTAAGGGATCACCTTCAGGAGGCTGTTATCACAGTGAGGCAGGGAAGATACTGTTTCCCGGTAAGATCCGAGTTTAAATCACAGTTCCCGGGTATGGTACATGATCAGTCCGGAAGCGGTGCGACTTTGTTTATTGAGCCTGCAGCTGTTGTGGAGATAAATAATGAGCTGAGGGAAGCGGAGCTTGCTGAGATGGCTGAGCAGGAAAAGGTTCTGGCAAGTTTGTCGGCTGAAGTGTCTGTTAACGAAGAGGACATTAGAAACGATTTTTATACCCTTTCTGAATTAGATTTTATCTTTGCAAAGGGAATGATGGCGTCCGATATGAACGGAATGGAACCCGTTTTGAATGTTGACGGACGCATCAACCTCAGAAAAGCAAGGCATCCGCTGCTTGATCCTAAAAAAGTAGTTCCGATCGACGTGATCCTGGGTGATGAATATGACCAGCTTATAATAACGGGACCAAATACAGGCGGTAAGACTGTATCTTTAAAGACAGTGGGGCTTCTTACAGTTATGGCACAGGCAGGACTTCATATTCCTGCAGGTGACAGATCTGAGCTTGCTGTTTTTAATGATGTTTATGCTGATATTGGAGATGAGCAGAGTATTGAGCAGTCTCTTTCTACATTTTCATCACATATGACTAATATCGTATATATAATGGGTCAGGTGGATTCGCCCCAAAAGGCTAACAGACAGGCGCTGGTCCTTTTTGATGAGCTGTGTGCCGGAACCGATCCTTCAGAGGGAGCTGCACTTGCTACGGCTATCCTTTCAAAGCTTCATAGGGATGGTATCAGGACCATGGCTACAACCCATTATCCCGAGCTTAAGGTTTATGCTTTGTCCACAGATGGCGTAGAAAATGCCAGCTGTGAGTTTTCGCTTGAGACCCTTTCTCCTACTTACAGGTTACTTATCGGAATTCCGGGCAAGAGTAATGCTTTTGCTATTTCCGGTAAGCTTGGGCTTCCACAGGAGCTGATCGATGATGCTTCTTCGCGTATGGAAGAGGGAGATCGTTCTTTTGAGGATCTTATTTCTGACCTTGAAGAAAAAAGGCTCAGTATGGAGGAGGATAGAGAAACTATCCGCAGAGAAAAGCAGGCGATAGAGGATCTGAAGAAGCAGACCGCTGAAGCCGGTGATGCAGTGAGCCGTAAAAAGGATGATATAATCAAGAAAGCAAATCTTGAAGCTGCACAGATCCTTAAGGAAGCAAAGGAAAAAGCAGACGAGGTTATCAGAAACTTCAATAAATATGGCAACGGACATCCTGATATGGCCAAACTCGAAAAGGAGAGGATGGCTATAGGTGACGCAATGCGTGAACACGCAAAGCGTGGCGCTGTTCAAGCGGATGATCCTAATAGGAAAAAGACCGACCCTAAAAAACTTAAGATCGGTGATGACGTTATGGTCCTTTCCATGAATCTTAAGGGAACAGTTCATACGCTTCCGGATGACCGTGGTAATTTTGAGGTCATGATGGGCATTATGAGATCCAAAGTCAATATAAAGGATGTTGCATTGATCGAGGAAAGTAAGCCTTCTTTTTCCAAAGGTAAAAACAAAAGAAAGGTTACAGCTACAGGTTCATACAATAAGTCAGCAACTATGTCTCCGGAACTTATGCTCCTTGGAATGAATTCCGATGAGGCTATCCAGGCTTTGGATAAGTATCTGGATGACGCAGTACTTGCTCATCTTGAAACGGTGCGCATTGTTCACGGCAAGGGTACCGGAGTTCTTCGCAAGGCTGTTCATGATTATCTTCGAAGACAAAAGAGAGTATCATCCTTCCATTTAGGTGAATTCGGTGAGGGAGATTCAGGGGTGACAATAGTTGAGTTATAGTATAAAATAAGGGCGCGGGATATTTGAGACAAGAGCATTAGACAGGAGATTATATGCGTTTTATCAATACATTTGCCGATGGTGTACAGGTAAAAGATATTTACCTGGTCCGTAAGGTCAGCATACTTCAGACAAAGGCCGGCAGGACATACTGGTCGGTAACACTGCAGGACAAGACGGGGTCGGTTGAGGCTAAGGTATGGGAGCCTGATTCACCGGGGATCGAGGAATTTGAACCCATGGACTATGTCTATGTTGGCGGCGAGGTTACCATTTTTAATAATGCAAATCAGCTTAATATCCGCCAGGCTAGAAAAGCCAAGCAGGGGGAATATGATCCGTCGGATTATCTGCCCTGCAGCGAGCAGGATCCTGAGGATATGTATGCTGAGCTTAAGCGACTGATAGATTCAGTTCAGGCCCCTTATATGAAGCAGCTTTTACTTCACTTTTTTGATGATGAGGATTTTAAGAATGAATTCTGCTTCCATTCGGCAGCAAAAAGTGTCCATCACGGTTTTGTAGGCGGGCTTTTGGAACATACTCTTTCCGTGGCTAAGGTTTGCAGTTATTTTTCAAAGCACTATCCATTTTTGGACAGGGATCTTCTACTTACAGCTGCGATCTGTCATGATATCGGGAAATTGCGTGAATTAACTCCGTATCCCAATAATGATTACACAGATGAGGGCCAGCTTATTGGCCATATAATGATCGGAGCAAGGATGGTAGAGGATGCGATCAGGGATATCCCGGATTTCCCTGAGGTTCGTGCCAATGAGCTTATCCATTGTATTCTGGCTCATCATGGAGAGCTGGAATTCGGTTCTCCGAAAAAGCCGGCTATCTGTGAGGCAATGGCTCTTTCTTTTGCGGACAATGTTGATGCCAAGATGGAGACCATGAAGGAAGCCATATACGGTCAGCCCGGTAACACCCTCGCATGGAAGGGATTCAATAAATACCTCGATTCCAATATCAGGGGCACTACAAAAGAAGTTTAGTGATAAAAATCCTTATGATATGATGTTATGTGTATCATAAGGATTTTTTTGAGGATAATTATGTTTAAAAATCAGGAATTTCAACTGGAAATAACCGATATAGGTGATTCGGGCGAGGGGATTGGTCATTTTGAAGGAATGGCCGTTTTTGTTAACGGTACCCTTCCCGGTGATGTGATCCTTGCGGGCGCGACAAAGGTAAAGAAAAAGTACGCATATGCCAGGATGATAGAGCTGATAGAGCCATCCGCATACAGAGTCGAGTCGCCATGTCCGATTTCAGACAAATGTGGTGGCTGCAGTCTTATGTCACTTTCATATGAAAAGCAGCTGGAGTATAAAGCAAAAAAGGTAAGAGATAAGCTAATCAGGATCGGTGGTTTTGATGAGAGATTTTTGGACAGTATCGCAGAACCCATCCTTGGTATGACTGATCCTATGAGATATCGCAACAAGGCACAGTATCCGGTGGGAGAGGATGGAAACGGCAGGATCATTACCGGATTCTATGCGGTTCACAGCCACAGGATAGTTGCGGCTGAGGACTGCTATATCGGAGATAAGAGTGATGCGGATATTCTTTCTGTCATCAAAAAATGGATGACGAAAAACGATGTCAGTGCATATGATGAGACAAGCGGGAAGGGTGTTGTAAGACACGTTCTTATCAGGAGAGGCTGTGCATCCAAGGAGGGGAGTGCCCTTGCAACAGATGTAGATGAGAACATTCAGCAGATCCTGGTCTGTCTTATAGTAAACTCAAATGATCTCCCTTACAAAGAGAGTCTGATATCGGACTTATCTCGAATACAGGGGATGCATTCGATCAGTATAAATATAAATACCAGGCGGGACAATGTGATACTGGGAAAGGTGACCAAAACCCTTTGGGGTGAGGATACCATTAGGGATCATAGTCTGGGTATCGGTTTTAATATCTCGCCGGCATCATTTTTCCAGGTCAACCGCAGGCAGACAGTAAAACTGTACGAAAAGGCGTTATCCTATGCGTCACTGACAGGCAAGGAGACAGTCTGGGATCTATACTGCGGTATAGGTACGATCTCCTTATTTCTCGCGCAAAAGGTGAAGAAAGTACTGGGAGTGGAGATTGTTCCCGAGGCTATAGAGGATGCTAAGAAAAATGCGAAGGAAGGCGGTTTTGATAATGCCTTTTTCATGACCGGAGCTGCAGAGGAGATAATCCCGGCATATTATGAAGGAAGGATATCCTTCGGAGATGCGGATGAGGTTGCCGGACATGAAGCCGGACATCCGGATGTGGTTGTTGTGGATCCTCCGCGCAAGGGGTGCGACGAAAAACTTCTGGCGACTATCCTTTCAGTGGGGCCTGATCGCATAGTATACGTTTCCTGCGATCCGGCAACTCTGGCCAGAGACCTTCGGATCCTTACGGATGGAGGCTATGAATTGCGCAAGTATTGCCCCTGCGACATGTTTCCTTTTTCACATCATGTGGAGACTGTGGTTCTCATGGGTAAAACAGTTACAAGGTCGAAATCTCATGTGGATCTTGGCTTAGATGTAGAGGATTACTACAAGATTAAGGATGCGGAGAAGGAGCAGGAATAATAGATTCCGAGTTGGTTTATAGTTAAACACATAAGTAAGGCGTAAAGGATATTAAGAGGCTTCTACGGGCATATTTTACACGCCGGTGGACTTGAAACAACTAACATTGTTAGTATAATATTAACTAACAATGTTAGTTGTTTTTTATTTGGAGATGATATGCCAAGAACAGGATTATCTAAAGAAGAAATAGTAGAAAAAGCTGCAGAACTGGCCAACGAAAAGGGGCTGTCTTACTTGTC
>JAEELH010000252.1 GCA_016288825.1 Lachnospiraceae bacterium
GCACCTACAGTCTTGCACTCCCAATTATCCTCATACCAACGTCTTCCGTGCCAGGTAAACTGTGTCCTACTGGTATCGTACTGCTTGTCCATACTTGGTTCCAGTTTGTCACCTCTTGCTTTGGAAAGCTGCTGGGCAATAACAGAGTTCTCCGTCATTGCGATATTTTCAATAGCCGTATCCCCGTAAAACCAACCTGAATTCCCTCTGTATGGATCCAGCCAGCTCATATTTTCAGAGGGTGCTTGCCATGTATTAAGAAAAGAGTACACCGTCTTTCCATCACCCTGAGCCGGTGCCGGTTCCGACGGAGTTCCAAGGATAGCGTCACAGTTGGTTTCCGGATTGATGTATCTCATACGAAGAACATTTCTGAAAACATAATCTCCTGTATCAAGTACATTGGTTGCAGGCGAAAAACAGTATACATTCTTAAGATTCTTACAATAGGCGAATGCCCTGAATCCTATAGATGTTACAGTAGCCGGGATCGTAATGGTCTCCAATACTTCACAGCAGCGAAAAGCGCCAAGTCCGATCTCGGATATATTGGAATCGGATGCAAATGTCACTTCTATGATATCGTACTTAGTTTTACCCAGTGCTCCAAGATATGTATTGACACCGTTTTCCGTAACAACTCCGCTTCCGCTAACGGTAAATACGCCATCATCACTTATCTCATAAACAGGACTTTCTGCCGCCTTAACACACTTAATACATCCAATTCCGGGAACATACCCCATTACCCCGGCAAACAAAAGCGCAGTGCCGGCAAATAGGGCGATCAATTTATTTTTAATAATTGTCATCATTACCTCCTAGGTTCCAAAAACAATTCCAAGACTCTGTCTCCTGTGATCCTTCCGGAGTATTGTCCACAACAAAAAGCAGACAGAGTACTAACTATTGTATCTGCAGGATGAAACCTGCACAAATCGGTACTTGTCTGCTTTGATCTTTGTATTGATTAATGGACGTTGCAATAATAACACATCATCCATCGAACAGTAAATCGAACAAATTATTAATTTTATTAAGATTTAGCACTTTCCTCGTTCTGATCATCCACCACCTCAGAAAGCGCAACATTTCTGACAGCATAGACCAGTTCGAAATTCTCCTTGGTATTCATGCGGTAGAACTCCCTGATGATCCTGCTGACAACATCAGACACATGATCATCCGGAAGATTCATAAAGAGTACCAATTGCTGTGAATTGGAATACCTGGCAGTAACATCTACATTGCGGATCATGGAACTGATGGCCTCTGCAAGATACTCCATGGCCGCAGCCCTCTCGGAAACCTCCTCCGTTATATCCTGCGTCTCCTGCAAAGAGAAAAGTACCAACTGTACCCAACTTGCCTCACCGTCTTCAATGTCTTTAAAGAGCTCATAGGCCTTTAGGAACTGAGCATATTCCATACTTCCGGTTGCATTATTTCCTGTCCTGCGTTCAATGATAGCTGCGAGGTTATCCAGGTCTTTCTCGAGTGCATCTGCCTTGTTATGCTCTATAGCCTCCTGGAAGATCTTGAATCCTCCGTCTCCCTCCTGTTTAACCTGGAAAAGAGCCTTTTCCGCAGCACCAAGCAATTTGTAGAAATAATATCCGTTAAATCTTGAATATGATGCTCCTATGGAGATCGTCACCCTGGAAAGTTCAGGGATCTGACGGATGTTATCGACCACGTCATTAAAGATCTTGGAAAGCCTGGTCCTTGCTTCAAAGATTGAAGAAACATCCGGCATATAGCAAAGAAACTCGTCTCCCTCCATCCTGGCCACCAGAAGATAGAGATCCTTGCGGATAAGAACTTGAGCTATAGCTGAAAGGCAGTAATCACCCACAAGATAGCCATGGTTCTGATTGGTGGAACGAAGCTGGTCTACATCCAAAAGGAAGAGACAGCCGTTGTTACGCTCCTTAAGATCATCTGTGATCTCACTGATCACGCGGTTCATTGTCATCTCATCGGACAAAGACTCCACCAGATATCTTTCTGAATAATCCCCTGCCAGTGAATCAAGCAAAAGCTTGTTGATGCGAAGGAGTCCCTCCACCTCCTTGGACTGAGTAGACTCACGTCTCTCCGGCATAGCTGAAAGAGCGCTTATCTTGTCCAAGATCTTGTTCTGCTTAATTAGAGTGATCATGGCGTCAGCTATAACGGGATCAAACTGAGATCCCTTGCATCCCTCTATCTCTCGGATGATAATGTCTTTTTTAAAATGATGCCTGTAAACACGATTTGAATTCATGGCATCATAACTGTCTGCAACAGCGATTATCCTGGCAACCTCAGGGATCTGTGAACCCTTAAGTCCCTCAGGATATCCAAGACCGTCGTATCTCTCATGATGATAGTGAGCACCTATATCTATACCGGGGAATGCCTTAATATCCCTGAGGATATCCGCTCCCACAGTAGGATGCTGCTTAACAAGCTCGTACTCCTCCTTGGAAAGCCTGCCGGGCTTGTGAAGAACATTATCCGGAATTCCGATCTTACCGATATCATGCAGAAGAGCAACATAATATATATTGTCAGCTTCCTCCTCCGTCTTGCCAAGTTCTACAGCCAACAATCTGGAATACTCCGCAACTCTCTGTGAGTGACCCTCCGTGTACTCATCCTTAGCATCAATGGTACGGGCAACAGTGGTAATGGTCTGCATAACAAGATCTCTCATCTGAAGAGAATTCTCAGTAATCTTGTTGGTAGCCTCCACATTTTTATCGTACATTCTCTGGTAGATCCTGCTGGCTTCATATCCGAAAATGCAAACCAGAAGAAGCAAAGCTACCTTGATCTCCGCATTGCGGCTGTTGTGGATGTCTATCAATCCTCTGGCAAAGTCCATATAAATAAGCATACCGTTGCCGATCAGAGTAAGCACTGCAAACCAAATGATCAGCTCCTTTTTGTGATAAAGGACCAAAAGGGCTATCATGGGAAATGCAAAGGCAAATCTAAGATCACTGGAGCCGGTAAAAAGTATAAAATAGTATGTAAACATAAAGCCGAAAACATACGTATACTTAAGCCTGAAGGTTTCCTTATCATGGAGATAAAAAACCAGTCCTGTCAGATATGGCACCATAAGGAAAACAAGAAACAGCCAAAAATAGCTGATACCCGTCTCTCCCTTTTGAACCTCAAAAAAGTAGGCTACCATAAGAACAACGGTAATAATACTCCAGCCTATGACAAGAGTTCTGTTGATCTCTCTTTCGTGTTCCTTATTCATTCTTTGTTTTCTCCTCAACAGATTCCTTTGCAACTTTTTTTCTTTCTTCAAGCCAAACGATCAGATAATCGTGATAAACGAAATCAATGATCGCAACAACAGGGATGGCAAGAAGGATCCCCACTACTCCCATCATCCTGCCACCGATAATGATGCCTACCAGGATCCACAAACCGGATACACCCAAAGAATCTCCAAACAGCTTAGGCTTTATGACATAGCCGTCCAGGGTCTGGATCACAAGCACATATATCAGAAAGATAAGGGCGGAAATGGGATTGACCAGTACCAGAATAAAACAACCTATAGCGCCACCCACAATAGGACCGAAGGTCGGTGCAAGATTGGTGATCCCCACAACAACAGCGATGATCACACTGTAAGGCATCCTAAGAAGGATCATAAATATCCAGGTTACTACACCAACAATAAGTCCGTCCAGAAGATCACAGACTATATAATTGACCATTATCTTGTCACAACGATGCAAAAAAATACCGGCTCTCTCGTAGACATCCTCCGATAAAAGTCCGTGCATAAATCTCTTGAACCCGCGGAGAAGTTTTTCCGAATCAGCCAGAAAATACACGGACAAGATTATAGCGATAAAAAGATTGAAAAGTGAACGACCTGCACTGACAGACTGGCTTCCCAAAGCCACTGCCTTTTCCGGAAGAGTCGCCGCAAACTGCTGCAGAAACTTGGAAATGTCATCCAAATAGTTATTGATATTGATGTTGTAAGATGTAGCAAAACCGGAAATGCTGTCCAGATACTGGTCAAAATTAGTTACATATCCCGAAATATTGGATACAAAGGTCGATACCGAATCCACCAACTGAGGGATAAGCGCCAGTATTATGACAACAAAGAAGATCAGGATACTGAAGAAGGCGAAAAACAATGAAAGATTACGCCTTATGACAGGCTTTTTAATACCTCCAAAGACTTTGTTTTCGAAGAGGCCTACCAAAGGACTCATAACATATGAAATGATAAGTGCCAAAAATACAGGCCAGAAAAATCCACCTAATACGCCTAGGGCATAGAAAAAATAATTAATATGCGTAAGAGCTACAAAAAGCAAAACTCCGCAGCAGATAGCAAATGTATAGGAAAACCACTTTTCTTTTAAAAGATTCTTAAACCTCATAAAAACTCCAAACGCACTTTTCAAGCCATAAAAAAAGAAATATAATTATGACGTTAATACTAACGCTGCTTACTAGAATTATACACTTTATAATGTATCAGTTTCAAGAAAAAATGAGGTGATATGATGGCAAAGCACAAAATACTTACCAAAATCATCGGCGCTGCTGCTTTTTCAACCGCCGTTGTCGGAGCCGGCGGATATTGGCTTGCAGGCAATACCTCCATGGGCGAACGTCAAACCATGGAAGGCTCCCGTGAATGGCAGGCAAAGCGCTATGACCTGTCTTTTTATGACGAATTGGAAAAGACAGACTACACTATCACCAGTTATGACGGTTATATCCTTCACTGTCAATTCTGCAAAAACCCGGTGTCCACAGACAGATACATCATCTTATCTCACGGCCATTCGGATACTCACTATGGTGCAGTCAAGTATATGAAGCTGTATCTGGACCTTGGATTTAACTGTATTATATATGATCTGCGAGGACACGGTGACAATGAGCGTACCCACTGCACCTTCGGCATCAGAGAAGGTCGTGACCTGTACGAACTCGTACTTGATACCAAGAGAAGATACGGGTCCGATATCAGACTTGCCCTCCATGGAGAATCTCTGGGATCTGCCACTACCGTTACCTGCCTTGGTTTTGAACCCGACGTTGAGTTTGCGGTATGTGACTGTGGCTTTGCAGACATTGAAAATGTCCTTTTAGGTGTTGTCCATAGTTTCCACGGTCCCGATGCAGTATATCTTTTCACATCTGAGATCAATAAGCTTCGCTTTGGTTACAGATACCAGGAGATGCGTCCCATCGATTCCCTTAAGGGCAATAACATCCCCATGCTCTTCCTTCACGGTGAGGAAGACAATTTCATCTCCCCGGACAACAGCCGACGCATGCAGGCAGCGACCTTAGGATACAGCGAGCTCCACCTGATCCCCGGCGCAAATCATGCCGAGTCTGTCCTGGTGGAGCCCGAATTATACAAAAAATATGTAACTGAGTTTATTTCTCATATCTAAACCGCATACCCGGCGCGATGAGCGCGGTTGCGATATTGATACCGTGGTCGGAACATCTCTCCAGATCAGTAATGATATCCGTATAGATGACGCCGGCCATGGCATCGCACTTGCCCTTCATCAGTCGCTTGACATGATTTGCAGTCAGCTGATCCTGAAGGTCATCTACCCTCTCCTCCAGCTCCTGTGCGTAATCCAGCTTTTCAAAATCTTCGTTTTCAAATACTTCTATAGAGGCATCCAGCGACTGCAGTGAAGCCTCTGTCATCTCCTTTAGTTCCTTTCTGGCGGACTTGGAAAGCATATCCTTCCCGGATCCGATCTTTGCCTTGTACTCGATGATGTTTTCCGCATGATCACTGATACGCTCAAAATTGGAAACCACCAGCATCAGCTTGGAAACACGGAATGCATCTGATTCCGAAAGCTCCTGCGACCTGAGATCTACCAGTCTGTCAGTGATCTCATGTGTGAGGTAATCCACTATGGACTCGGTATCCTCAACCTTTGTAACAAGCTCATCATCCTTTGAGAAGAAGCACTCCATGGCGTCCTGAAGATTGTCCCTGGCCATCTTTCCCATACGGGTTATCTCAAGCATAGCCTGACGAAGAGCAACTGCAGGCAGGGTCTTTTTGGGATCTACCATGTACAAAAGCTGCATCTCTTCTCTGGATCTGTTTTCCTCCGGAAGTACCGGGATCAGTCTCTCTGTAAGCTTTACCAAAGGCTCAAAGAAAGGAAGAGCCACAAGCACTGCGATAATAGCAAAAATAGTATGTGTATTTGCTATCTGACGTCCCACATCTCCCGGTGAGAGGCTCTGAATAAGCGAAAGTATCTGCGGGAAAATACCTATCAGGGTGCAGAGGAACACCGCACGGAATATATTGAAAAGAAGGTTCAAAAGAGCTGCTCTCTTACCATTGCGGTTGGTCGTAAGTGAAGCCAGGATATTGGGGAACACCGAACCAATGGCAGCACCTACTACCAGGTACACAGCCGATCTGTACTCCAAAAGTCCCTGTATGGCAAATGCCTGGAAAATAACCGTCGCCGATGATGAGCTCTGCAAAAGTGCCGTAAATGCGACACCGAAAAGAACTGCAACAAGGGGATTGGACAGTCCGGTCATAAAGTCAATGAACCACTGGGTATTTGAAAGAGGCAGGATAGCCTGTTTGATCATCCCGATACCGACAAAGAGCATACCAAAACCCATGATAATGGTTCCGCTGTACTTGATCGTAGTCTTTTTCATAAAAAGATACATGATCACTCCCGCAAAAAGCAGGAACGGCGCAAATGCTGTCAGATCAAAGGCTGTGATCTGTGCTGTAACCGTGGTTCCGATATTGGCACCCAGGATAACACCCAGTGCCTGGAGCAAAGTCATAAGTCCGGAATTAACAAAACCGATGACCATCATATCGGTGGCTGATGAACTCTGGATAAGAACGGTAACAACCACACCCAGAACGACAGCCATAATCCTATTGGAAGCTACATGCTCAAGTATATCACGCATCTTGTCTCCGGCAACATTCTGAAGGCCGGAGGACATCATTGTCATTCCGTAAAGAAAAAGACCAACCCCTCCCAGGAGGGCAAAAATATGCAAGGCACTCATCAATAAATCTCCTTAGATGATCACGGAAAAAGCTAAGTGCTTTTCCATAACAAAAAAAGTGGTGGATGTGCACACACAATCCACCACAATTTTATCAGATAATCATTATAAACTCAAGGTTATTAGTCATTCAGAGTGAAGAAACTGATCTGCTCATCAAGCTGAGCCGCAAGACCCTTAAGATCCTCAGCTGAGTGGCTGATAAGCTCGAAGGTAGCATTGAGTTCCTCCATGGAAGCCGTGGTCTCCTGAGTAGCTGCCGCATTCTCCTGAGATACTGCGGAAAGATCCTCGATAATGGATACCAGGTTACCCTTGGAACTATCAAGGTTTACTACCCTTCCTGAAATCTCGCCTGCGCTGTCTGCAACAGAATTAACTCCGATCTCCATACGCTCCATATCAGCCTTGGTAGCCTCGATCTGCTTGGACTGCTCCTCAAACTCCTGATTAAGAAGCTCGATGGTCTCAACAGACTTCTGTGACTCCTCGATAAGCTGCTTAACGATGTCGTTGATCTCAACAGTTGCCTGACGTGACTGCTCTGCAAGTCCACCAATCTCTGTAGCAACGACTGCGAATCCCTTACCAGCCTCACCTGCACGGGCAGCCTCAATGGAAGCATTAAGAGCAAGCAGATTGGTCTGTGAAGCTATATCGGTAATAAGCTTGGTAGCCTCTGAAATATTCTGAACTGCATCATTGGTGTTGCGGATCTGATGATCGATAACACCCATGGAGCTGACAACGCCTGCATTCTGGCTAAGGAGATTCTCCAGAGCCGCCATAGAGTTGGCACATGCTGTCTTCATATCCTGAGTATTGCCGGAAAGTGTTTCAACATTGCCGGAAATAGTATCGATATCGCCGCCGATCTCGCTGACGTTCTGTGCTGAATCCTGAACACTCTCAGCCTGACCCACAGCACCCTTGCTGATATCATCAACAGCCTCGGTAACCTGATTGGAAGCCGCAGATGCCTGTGACGCAGAACGTGAAAGGTCATCACCCGAAGCACTAACATCCATGGAGAGTTTCTTGGAAGTACCGATAACTTCCCGCAACCTATGGATCAGATCATTGACACTCTCACAAATAGTACCAAGCTCGTCCGTACGAGCAAGGAGTGACTCGGGAACATCCCTGGTAAGGATACCATTGGCCACATTCTCAACTGCGGATGTAATTGCATCCATAGCAACACGAGTCTTGTGTGCCAGGAAGAAACCAACAACCATCAGTGCACCGAGAAGTACCACTGCAAGGATTATCATGGTAACCGTAACTCTGGTTATAGTAGCGTCTATTTTGCTTTTCGCTTTACCGGCAAAAGCCATACCAACTATTGAACCATCACTGTTAGTAACGGGACCGTAGTAACCATAGTACTTGGAACCCCCGATAGTGATATTGTCTGTAAAGTAATTCTCGCCCCTTTTGAGAACCGCCTCTATAACTGCATCTCCGGCCTTATCTCCCAGGGTATATTCGCCGTTTTCCTTACGAACTGTGGTACAAACACGAAAATCTGTCCAAAAAAGTGTATACTCAAGACCTGTATGCTCCTTGGTATCCTCAAGCTGTCCGATATACTCATCATATACCGCAACCCCACCTTTGAGGATTCCCTGCTCCTCATCATAGGACCATTCGCCGTCATATTCGGTATTCATCTTTTCATTCATCTGATACTCAGCGGTTTGGAGAAGCTCCTCATTCATAGAATGATATGCATCTTTAACCTCCTTGATAGCAAATGTGGTAAGAACCATACCTATAAGAGTCGCAATACTAACCGAAATCAGTATGATCCTTGTGACAAGATGTCCCTTTCTTACACGCTTTTTTTGTTCCATAACAGATCTCCCTTCACCTTTCTAACCCGTTATCTGCGCGTATGAGAAGTAACACTACTCCCCCGCAAAACACCATATATTGTGTATTATATCTTTTTTATACACTATTGTCTAGAAAAAAATACTTTATACAAGAAAAAAAGCAAAAAAAGAAACACCGGTAAAACCGGTGTTTCTTAAAATTACCTTTTATTTATCAGCATATTTTCCAAGAGTGTCATTTGTGAACTCAAGGATCTTCTTAGCTGCCTCTACGCCAACTTTGTTAACTTTAGCCTTAACATCCTCGGCAATCTTCTCAAGATCAATGCTTGATGACTCATTACGTGCATTGATTGCTGCCTGTGCTGCTGCAAGA
>JAEELH010000253.1 GCA_016288825.1 Lachnospiraceae bacterium
GACCCTCTCATGCGGAAATAAAAAAATGAATATCCCTGCCAATCCTGTGCGTATTGCTGACTTTATCGACAAGGATATGGCTGATCATATTGAAAAATACGGTTCAAAAGAGATCGAAAAGATATACCGTATCAATGAAAGTGAAAAAAGCGGCCGGGAGGAAGTTCAAAAGAAAAACATGGCCCAGAGAACCCTTTCCCGACTCACCGGACAGAAGGCTTCGTTTTTCAGAAATATTGAGGCTTCGAAACTGAAGACTTATATTTACTCCATACTCGAGTCCGAAAACAGACAAGCAAAGATTGATGAGATCGTTGCCGAGATCCGTGCCATCAACAGCAGCACGATCTTTACCGAGGAGGAGACTCATACCCTCGTTAAAAAGATCAAAATAGAAAAGGATCTTGCAGAGGTCATCATGCCCCGGGAAAAGGAGCGACCTGCTGCCAAAAAGGGTGAGCCCGTATGGAATTCCAAGGAGCAGAAGGTGGTAAACCTTATTGCCGATATCGTATTTTCTCTGGAAACATGGGATGCCGACAACGAAATCGAAAATCTGAAAGATGCTAAAAACAAAGATAAAAGGGGTACCCGACTCATGGGAGCCCTGACCAACAATCTCGGCGCCCTGATGCTCATATCCAATGACGAAGCGCTGCTGGACAAAACCATGGAAAAAATGTCCTTCCCCGATATGAAGGCCGCAGGCGGCGGTGAAGACTATAAAAAGCTGATCGCCCACGAAATCAAAAAATTCATTCTGGATGACGAGGAATTCAAACAGCTCCGTAAGGAGTATCCCGTCACTGATAAAATGGCCGAACAAGACGACCTTGTAAAGGGCATGGTAGGCAAGCAGTATGTTGACCTGTTCCAGAAAAAGAAGGATAACGGCTCCATTGAACAGGTTGAAAAGCGAATAGACAGTCACGTCAAAAAGATCATAGAATCCATGCAGAGTGAACTGACCTCCATCGCAGACGCCATGTTTAAGGAAGAAAACGCCCAGCCCGCAAATCAGGAGGCTTTGGAGGATCCATATGCAAAGGGCATAGACCGCGCCGAGCAGGTGCGAAGGATTGAAAAAAGGACTGCTGTTCTTAACCGGATGATGGAGGAGGAAAGCCGGGAAGGAAGCGTGCAGGCAGACTTTACCAAAACCATCCTTAAAAACTATTTCAAAGATTCCTCCCCCATGGATCAGCGTTCCATGGTTGCTTCCATGTTCAGATACTGCGTTCCAAAAAAGGACATGGAGGATATGCCCGAAGATCAGATCAAGATCGAAAAGGAAAGACTCAAAGGCAATACTCTCGGCGGCTTTTTAAAGGGTGCCGGCCCACTGCTTCAAAAGATCATGCAGGGACTTCCGGACACAGGTATGTCCGAAGCCATGAAGTTTGCCATAGCAGATACCCGATCCAACCTGCAGCCCATTCCCGAAAAGGGCATTTTACGCAGACTTAATTCTCTCGTAGACAGATCCGGCGGAGAGATAGTTCAGATCGAATACATAAAATCCCTTGGTGCCGCTTCCGTGGGACAGGCAATACTTTGCAAGATCTTTGGACCCAACCTGCCAAAGGAAGGCAAGGAGGTTGTTGTAAAGCTTCTTCGTGCCGAGGCCCGTAACCGGATGGAACGGGAAAAGTCCATCATCCTGGGATATGCGGATCAGGTTGATAAGGACGGCGGTATGAGAAAGACCTACGAGGGTCAGCTAAATCGTATAGAGGATGAGTTTGACCTGACTTTAGAGGAGGCCAATATTAAATCCGGCTGTGTATACGACGAAGGCAGTATCAACGTAACCGCCATGAAGACCAACGATCTGATCCAGGGTACCACCACAGCCCTGATCCTTGAAAAGGCAAAGGGAAGCACCATTGATTCCTACATGAAGGAGACCAACAGCGTAAGGGATGAGATTCTTGCTGATTTCTATCAGTATGATGATCATGGTAAGCTCATCACAGATCCCGACAGCGGCAGACCCATACTCGCCCAAAAGCCGGGCATGAGTGAAAAGACAGGTATTGCCAAACGCAAGCTGGAAGAAGCCTACGTACACCTTTTGAAGAGACAGCAGCATCTGGTAACCGTTGCCGACAAATGGGTCACCGAGGCCGTTTTCAAAAGCGGTTTCTATCACGGCGACCTCCATGCCGGCAATATCATGGCAGATGATGACGGCGCAACTATCATCGACTTTGGTAATGCGGTAAAGCTCACAAAAGATCAACAGATACAGCTGACCAGGCTAACCGCTGCAGCCGCTGTAGGACGGGCAGATGATTTCCTGGAGGCCTTCCGGGCACTTTTGGAAAATGACGAAAGCCGGCAGAAGTTTGATCAGGAAAAGCCAACACTTTTGACACGTATTCGCGAGATCTTTGCCATCGGAACCAAAGAATCCTCCGGCCAGATGATCTCTCTTGCCATTATGCGCGCTCAAAAGCTGGGCATAGGTATACCTGCTTCGATACAGTCCTTTTCCCAGTCCCAAATCAGACTCGCAAATACCATCGAGTCTGTCAACAGCATGATCTACTCCATACGGGCTGATCTGGCTGCTCTTGAGGAAATGCCTGTGGACGAGCCTCTGTTTGATATCTGTGCCATGTCCGACAGGGAGAGCACACATATAGGCGGAGGCAAGGACGCGGCTCTTGGTAAATACAGGGAACTGATCGCGCCCCATGCCAATGAGAATGATGCCACGCCGCAGCAAAAGGAGTTTAAGGACAAGCTTATATCCATCTTTGAAACAAAGGACAAGGATACCAGAGACCGCCTTGAAAAAGAACTCTCCTACTACTTTGAGGATACGGATAATTACGGTGCACAGATGAAGGACGCCTACGACGCATATCATATTGCACTTGAGATGAATGACACCGACCAGGCCGCCAAGGTGATGGATATTTTCTTTAAGTATTATTTCCAGGCTGTGGACAGGCGCCTTTTTGCATCCATCGAACGTCGGGCGGCAGGTGATCGCAAGATAGACGACTTCTATGATGTTATGACCGGAGTGCTGAATACCAACCTGCGTGCATCTCTTAATCGTGTAGGCTTTTTCAGATCCTTTGGATATGAACGCGACCTCAAAAAGAAATCTGCTCTTGAGCCCGATGCCAGGCAGATCGCCAGAGATGACCACGAAGCCCAGGAGCGAAAACGCCTTAATGAGGTCAGGGAGCAGACACGGCTGAACATGCCTGCCGAGATGCCGAATGCCTTTTCCGTATTGACTCAAAAAAGGACTTGGAACGTTACTATCCAAAAGCGGACAGATACTCTTTCCAAGGAAATAGAGGATGACCGCAAATTTGTCATCTCCGAAAATCTGGGTCAGGTATGGAGCGATATCCGGTCCAGGCATATCGACGCAGAGGGTTATGAATGGCTTACTCCGGATGAAAAGGTACAGATGAAGGCAAACAACGGCAAGCTGCCGACTGCATCCGTATGGAAGTCCATGCTGGATTTAATTTGCAAAACCATGGCCAAGGATATACAGGCTATCGAATCCCAGACCGATATTGTAAAACGATATGAGATGGAAAAGAAATACTACCACTTCTTTGTGGAGCTCCCCGAAAAGAACGGAGGAGAAGAATTCTTTATGGGTCTTATGTCCGGAGATCTGGATGTAGGCGGCAAATTCGGTGACAGTCAAAAAGGTAAAAAGGACGGCCTGACCTCATACAATCTCAGCAGCGATCCCGAAAATCCTGTAAATATGAGCATCATACGCGTCTTAAACATCATGTCCGGTCCCGGGAGAAAACACAAAACAGAGCCAAGGCGATACATCGCCAAACTAATGATGCTGTATGGAAAACAGATGACAAAAGGCTTTAAGGTCAGAGAAAAACCGGCCATACAGGAACGGAACGAAAGAATTCGGGAGGAACGCATGATCAATGATGCCACCCGGAATAAAGAAGACAATGCCGAATTCTTTATTACCTGGCATACCAAAGCGAAGGGCGAAAAACCCACATTGGACAAAAAATATCAGGGCGAAAAAGGACGGGCTGCTTTCCTTAAGCATATGACCACAACAAACTTCTGGCGTATTGACGGGGATGAAAAGATCCTGGGAGAGTTCTATGATCTGGCAACTACATGCGTCACCGGGTATATGAAGCCTATTATTCTTTCCTATCTGCATTTTCTTCTGGATGGGGAAAATCCTGTTGCTAAAAGCCATTACAACAGAGACCGCATGCTTACAACGATGCATGATCTGATCCAGCAGTGCTGTATCAAGGATTCAAATGGCAACAGCTGCATTACCGATGGTAAAAGAGCCGCCTCATTCCAGCTGGATCTGACAGCTCAAAGAGGCAAGGTAAGGGGTGACTTAGCTCTGTTCAGAATACTTTATAACCCCAGAAAGGAAACGAAATACATCTCACACAGCGAGAAAATGTTTGTGGAACGGGCACAGAAAAACGGCTGGCCCAAAGCCGATTCAAGTGTTCTTGAAAACATCGCCTCCATCGTTTATGAAGACTATGATTTGCTTACAGAGCTTGATCCTGAAAGTGATAAGGAACAGTATGATTCATATCTAAATGATATCAATGCCCTGGAGCTTGTAATCAAGGATATCGAGGAGAATGAACTGACATCCTCACAGCAGAGACGGGATTTCTTTGATCGCATTATTAAGATTTACGGAGACAGGGAAAGGATAGGCTTTAACTATTATCCCAAGAAGAGATTTGAGGATGCCCGGGAACGTCTACTGACGGAGGAAGAAGTAAAGAATCTGAAAAGTGCGGAAAAGGACAATTAGCGAAAGGTGTGAGTAAAGGCGTGAATTTCCTATGATTTAAAAAATAACGGCAGGTACCCATCCCGGTACCTGCCGTATTCTTTTCCTATGTGTGACCCGAAAGACCATGCCGTCCTAATCAAATCATCTGAGAATAATTCCAAGGCTCTCTGCCCGGTGCATAAAGCTCTCATAATGCTCCGGATCAAAGAAAAAATCCCTGCGTGGATTATGCAAATAGTACATATTGCACTTGCTCATGGCGAATCTGGCTGTCTCCAGCTTGGACTGATTGGGGAAAAGGTCGCTCTCCCCTCCGTCTTCCAGTTTTATCAGTTCCGGGTCAAATGCACGGTTATGATCGAACAGGGGATGGCACCCTGTCAGGAAGCCCGTAGTGTTATTTTGGTAGAATCCCCAGTTTTGCATGCCTCTGTCAGGATTGGAAATCAGATAATCCACTACGCACATCTTATATATATTGTCCATATCCAGCTGGAAAGCCCATTCCAGAAACTTATCCCGGTCTTTGCCGAAATACACAAAGACATCTTCTGCCGGAACAACGGACCTCTCCTCATCTGCCATACACTTGCACCGACACAGAGTCTCACCATTAAAATGGGATTTTTCGTAATTTGCATGATGCACCGGCAGACAGTCAAGTAGTTTGCTGACCTCAACCTCGATCTCAGACTCTCTCCTCGAGCCGCTTCTTTTATATAGGTAAAAACCTCCACCGGTCCTGGCCCAGGCTTTGGCAAAAGTTCCGCCCGTCGTAAGCTCCGGGCTGCTTTTCAGCTGCCCCAGATCATGCTTTTCTCCCAAAAGTGCTATCCGGATCATCTTTTCATTCGGGATCCGCTTTCTGGGATTCAGTCTAGTCCAGGACTGATCGTCATCATGTTTTATCCAGTATGAATCACTGCAGGAAATGGCACAACTTTCAATTGCTATCTTTGCCCTGTCCTCTTCCGACTGATAACGGATATAGGAAAACGCATTGAGGATCTCCGCCGAATTGGCGCGGGTGGGAGGCAAAAGGCGATTCGAAAGATATCTGATGATCTCCTTGTCCCTCTCCCGAATGGCAAGCGCAAGATCCGTAAGAGACTCAGCTGCCTCCGGATCAAAAGCACTGCTCCTGAGGGAGTACGGCATCAGACTTTTGTTTTCAACTTTATATTCCGAATCCTCCAGGTCAAATGATAAGACCGGAGTGTTTTTCAGCATAAGTTGCATAAACTACTTTGCAAAGCTAGAAAGATCAATAGGATCTGAAGCCTTCCCTTTCTTAAGATTAGCCATAGATTGATCAATCATATTAAGAGTCTCATCCTGTATCTCAAATGGTTCCACTAATACGCGTGGTTGGAGTTCAATTTTACCATTAGGGAACTCTATCACATGGTAATAATCGTAGGAAGATCCTCTTAAAGTGATTCTTTTTTTTGTATCTATTTTAGCGTCATACTCTTTTATCGTAGCTTCCATTATATCACCTCCCGCAGTGGGCTTTCCCACTTTTATTGTATTCCTCTTTTACGTAATTTGCAATGCTTATTATGGTGTAATTATTATCGAAAAGTTGTGCTCCAGGAACCGTAGTATCTCTTTCCGTTAAGTTTGCGATATGCCCGAACAACAAATGTATATGACTTTCCCTTTTTAAGTTCGTCAATATAATTTTCGGTGTTATAGTTGGTGGTAATCTTTACAGCCTTTTTACTGTCACCGGCGGGGTAATACTTGATCTGATATCCATCTGCACCGCTTACTTTTTTCCAAGAAATCTCAACAGAAGTCCCTGATACTTTTTTTACACTAATACCTGATGGTGTTCCGGGAGTATCATCATGGACTTTTACCGTGATACGATTCTTCACAGAACCACTCCAATTCTTCATGCCTACATAATAGGTCTTACCGGCAATCATATATGCTGCAGGTTTAGCCGTATACCATGCACTCCTGTTTTTCCATGAGTAGGAAGCATCCTGTGCGCTAAGTCTTTCTCCGTTGGGATCAAAGACCGCACACCAAAATCCTTTTCCCTTTCTTTGAAGATTTATAGAGTAAACGCCACTCTTTTGCGGAGTAAATTTGTAAAACCTCGTGCCATTCGAATCCATTGATGCCCTTTTGGAACCGCTAAGAGTAAGTGATGAAGCCTCTGAATAAACCTGATTGACCTTTTTTACATCACAGCTGACAGTTGTTTTCTTACCTCGATACTTTATGGTTGCCACAGCTGTCTTCTTTTTTACGCTATAGCTGATCTCGACCGGAAAAGCATTCTTCACAAGATTTCCGCTATCATATGTCCACTTGGCATTTGATCCATCCTTATAATAGATCGTAAGTACGATACCGGACAGATCAAACTTTTCATCCACACCATAGATCAGCGTCTTCATTGACGGTTTGTGTGTGACTGCTATACGT
Source organism: Lachnospiraceae bacterium (assembly GCA_016288825.1). Classification (GTDB taxonomy): domain Bacteria; phylum Bacillota; class Clostridia; order Lachnospirales; family Lachnospiraceae; genus Weimeria. The sequence continues at coordinate 7,235 of JAEELH010000253.1, forward strand.
TTTACGGCTGGTACTTCATTGCATTTAAAGGTAAACTTTCCTTTTCCGTAATCGTTCATCCTAAGAACAACGTAGTATTCTCCGGGTGACAGATCTATGGACGTCTCTGTTTTTTTGGAATAGTTCCCGTAACTATCATTATTATATGAAGTGTATTCTGCTTTTTTTATCCTGGAAAATGAGCTGTCATATAGCCACATTCCCATATCTCCATCAGCAGATGAAACTGAAAAATAATAGCTTGCTTTGTTTTTGATAGAAACCCTGTATACGTTCCTATCGAAGTAATAACTGATGTTCCCTTCTGCAGTCTTTCCTAACGAATACGTAGAAACATCTTCAGACAGTTTTCTGACAACTGTCATCTCATTAACACAATCATCATAGCCGGACGCTCCGTCTGCAACAACATAATACCTCTGGCCCTGTTTCAGATCATAGGAAAGCGTATATAAGAAAAGTCCATAATCGGACATGTATCTTCCGCCGGAAGTTGAGTCCAATACTTCACCATCTGAATCGTATAGCTTTGCGCTAAGTCCGTATCTTTTATCTCCCATAAAAAAGATATGGCCGCCATCACATTTAGGTATAAACGCATATCCAGCCATGATCTCTTCCGGTGCCAACGACGTACTATGCTTTTCATTCTCCACGAGTTCCGGCATCTTCTTGACAGTGAGCCTTATAGTCGTTACCCTCTGGGCCGAGACTCCTATCTTGTATGAACCGGCGTCAAATGTCTGGTGCCTAGACGTAACATAAAGGTTTTTCCCATCCGCCGTTGTCTTTACAGCATCATCCTCAATATTGATGACTGTACCATCCTGCTGGGCTATAACAATACTTATCTTGCCTGATGTACTTGCTGCGGAAATGATATAGTCCCCGCTCCCGCCTGAAAAAGCAGAATAATCTGTACTTCCCGGCTCTGTAAAATATATTGTCTTAGTTTCACCCGCGGTAATATTTTTGCCTTCAGCCGCTTCTGCGTCCAACGACATAAACAAAGCTGAGGCGATCAGGATAAATAACCCTGAAATAACCCATGTGATCTTTGCTTTCATAAAAACCTCCTCAAAAACCTCTATGGCTTTTATAACTAATGTCTAATGATACCTCTCCATGTCTATCCATGCGCTGCCATAACCGTTATACAGATTAAATTCGAACTGACAATTAAAACCGTTATAATCGCAATCTGTTGATAAGCACGCACGATCCGTGATTTCTGTACTTATCTTCTGATCTTCCTGTGGCATAAATTTTAAGTACACTGTCTGTCCGGGCCCTATGGAGACGCCCTTTTGGGGCGAGAAGTCTGTCCAATTCCGCTCATTATCCGAGTACGAGATCAGTCTGATTCCCTGCTCAGTGTCAAACTCATCATATCCCTCCGTGTTATACGATAGGATAGCACTGTTTATCACGGTCTTTCCGTTATCAGGATCCGCCGTTATGGATACGATCAACTCCTCCTGAGTCAGACTCTCAAGCTTACCGGTATAGGTTCCTAATTTATTTACCGTAAGGCGTTTTCCTACTTCCGAAAACTTTCCATAAACCTTTTTATCACCAATGGTTTTGTAGAATCTCGATTTATAATAGTACTTTGTATTCTTCTTTACTTTTTTATCAGTGTAGGAATATGCGAAATACTGCCCCGATGTATTTTTGGCTTTTATTGTGGCGATCTTCTTGTATGATGTATTCTTCGTTTTCCTGAATACTTCCAATCCATCAGGCTTTAAAGCGTTTTCGGCAGAAAAACAAAGCTCAACAAAATCTGTAGAAAAGGGCGCATCACAATACCAGTACTCATCCCATGACGCCTCCGGAACTCCTGTATAAGAATAATAAGCTTCTCCAAAAGCAATCTTGGTTTTACCCTTGAAGGCCTTCACGATATACGCATAATAAGTATTGGCTTTTAAGTTTTTATCAACGTATGTTGTTTTGCCCGATTTAACCGTAACGATCTTTTTATACTTCTGAATTTTATAATCAACAACCTTCGCTCTGTATATTCTGTATTCGGTCGCCTTTTTCGCTTTTTCCCACTTTAGATCAATGCAATTGGCAGATCGAACAGCAGCTTCCGTTTCCAGATAAATGATCTCCCTGGCAGTGACCGGCATAGCGGGCATCAAAAAAACAGATGTAACCACCGCAAATAATATCATAAATACAGACAGTCTGTTTTTCAGTAATGTCATCTTCATGCATGGCACCTCGCTTCACAAAACAAAAACAGGAATCCTATATAAATTAGACTCCGGGGATCCCGATTATGTTTCAACAAAAATACCGGAGCTTATGTCATCCACAGAACATAGCTCCGGTTTTATATTATCTCTCGACTCCCGCCGCAAGTCGCTCAAACATCTCCGGAAAACCTACTGTCGCTTTCCAGCCCAAGCCTTCCAGCTTTTCGGTTTTCAGTCTGATGACCATCTCCGGATTATATCCGAAACCGGACACATCATCCGGAAGTTCGACACGTGCTGAAACCTTCCCATGACCAACAGTCTCGCAGACCATCTCCGCCATCTGTCTGATGGTGATACCCGTATCCTCGTTAGTTATATTGTACGGTTGTCCGTTATCACCCTTTGTCATGATATAGAGGATGCCGGTAATAGCATCTGCGGTGTAAAGATAGGTACGAAGTGTCCTACCCTCGGTATGCATGATCACATCCCGTCCCTCCATGGCACACCTGGCAAAATCCATAAACACTCTGCCATCATTGTAATCCACTCCGGGTCCGAAAGTCTGCGAAAGTCTGGCAATACGTACCGGTACTCCATACTCTGCCGCATAGGATACACACATGCACTCGACCATACGCTTACCTTCCGAATAACTGCTGCGCACCTGTGCGGGATCAAGATATCCGAAATCAGACTCGCCCATCCATTCCTGCTCTGCCCTAGGTGTACCGTATACTTCAAGAGATGACAGGTAAACCATCGCCTTTACTTTTTCTCGCTTTGCCAGCTCAAGGATAGCTTTGGTACCGGTCAACGCAGTCTCTATAGTCTCTACAGGCTTTTCAACGAAGAACTTTGATCCTGTCGGGCTTGCCGCATGAACAATGTAGTCTATACCTCCCACTTCCGGAAGATTGATCACATCTCCAAGCGCTATCTCCACATCACCGCGATCGATAACATCTCCCAATACACGGCGAGCCTTCTCCTCGCTTCTTGCAAGAGCAATAATATGGACCCCGGCATCTTTTAGACGGTTCATTGCGCAAAGCGAAAGAATAAACTGTGAACCTATAAGACCGGTACCACCGGTAACAAACACGGTGGTACCCTTTAAATCATCTATATACGGAAAACTCTCCGCAATCTTTTCAACATCCTCCTGTATAAGAGGATTACGCGAACACTCAAGTATTGTTTCAGACATACTGACCTCCGTTATCAGTCTTCGTCATCTGTGTCATCAACATGCCCCGGCATCATATGACCGATACGATCTGTAATACCAAGACCGAATACCATCTCATTCTCCTGATACTGAAGAAGAGCGCGAAGCATATACACATCCTCGGGAGTGGTGATCTTGATATTACCGCGGTTACCCTCAACCATATGTGCCTGGATACCAAGCGTGCGGATGATCGTGCAGGCGTCAACCATATTCTCGTAGCGATTCTCGGTTGCACGGATCTTATCATGAGCCTCAATGATATCCTTGAGGTAGAATGACTGCGGTGCCTGGCCTGCAAACGTCTCTTTTCTGTAAGGTACGGAATCTACAACATCACCATCCTTGGAAACCATGATAGTCTCAAAACAGGGCGTAGAAGTGATCGCATTACCGTACTTTTTAACCGTCTTGATATTACGGCTGATAACATCATAGGAAACGAAAGGACGGACTCCATCATGCAAAAGAACGATAGAATCCGGCGGATTATCCTTTTCAGCACGCTTAAGACCGTTGTAAATGGAATCCTGCGCCGTCTCTCCACCACCCACAACATCAACGAGCTTGGTGATATGAAACTCTGCTCCCAGATCCTTTACATAATCAATATAATCAGGAGATACGACAGCGTATATCTTGTCAATCTTCATATGACGCTGAAACAACTGCATGGTATGGATGAGAATGGGTTTTCCATTGATCTCCAAAAACTGCTTGGGCAATCCTGCTCCCATACGGACTCCGCTACCGCCCGCAAAAATAATCGCTATGTTCATACTTCCTCCGCTTCTACTCCTCACTTTTTTTGACTCGACCGCTATCAACCTTTTTACTGTTGCCGGTTGCATTTCTGAGCCAAATGGTAATCTTCTTTTTCTTCTTCAGATCTTTTACCTTGAATACGTAGATATACTTCTCACCTTTTTTCTTAACAGATGTAGCCTTGTACTTTGTATCTCCTATCCTAAGGTACCCGTCTGCTTTATCAATGCCCTTGATCTTAATGGTCCTGGTGTCGACTGTGATCTCATCGTTTATCATCTCCGGTGCGTCGGGCTTTGCCAAAGTAACCGTGGTATATCTGTATGTCTGGAGCGAACCATCCAAATTTCTCGATATAAGTCCGACTTTGGACTTGGCTTTTCTGGGAGCTGTAAGCTCGTATGTAAAGGTTCCGTCCTCGTTAAGGGTTATCTCATGATGTCCGGAACCGTACACCAGATAAAGGCTCTGATTCGGTGCCTTTTTTACATATCCGGATATCACCATGTCCTTGCTGTTGACCGGATCTATATGTCCGTTTACAAACTCAAAGGAACCGAGCTCCTCAAAACCGATCGCATTTGCCTTGTTCGCAAGGCTTGTACGAACAACGCCATCCTCGGTAGTATCAGACGCCTTTACAGTTACTTTTGTCCCGGTCTCAACATTGGTCGTCTTAACCGCATATGAACCATCCGGATTTGCCATACCCGAGTAGGTTTCTCCATCGCAGCTTACCGAAACCGTATATGTAACGTCCTGCTTAGCCTTAGGGATGTTGCCGTATACCCATCCTTCCTGTGCAACTACTTCAGTGAGTTTGGGCTGGTTGGGAGCGACGTCTTCAACAGTAATCTTATCAGAAGCGCTCGCCCTACTTGTCCAATCATATGAGTACACTGTCAGATTCTGATCTGCATATAGATTCGGCACCTCTAAAGAAAACCTGCCGGTACTCTTATTACACTTATATGTCACCTGCCGGATCGTTTTCTTTTTAAACTTTTCATAAAGTTTAGTCTTTTTATAACCCGTGATCTGGCCTTTGGGGATATATACATATGATCCCCTTACCGCAATTACCTTACAATACGTCGAATCGTTAAGATCTCCGGAAACGGCGGTCTTTTTATTGGAAAGGTTATCAAGGATCGGCTGATTTGCCCCCTTCCTGGCTACAATAGTAGTCGCTCTTTCACTTTCGCGTCCTTTTGTATCAACCTGCCATACGTATATATTCTTATCTCCCGCAAGATAGTCTACATCATATGAATAATTACCCGAACTATCTGCCTGCGTATTATAAACCTGCTTGCCGTCATCAATATAAACCGATGCACCCGGCGAAGCTTTCCCGGAAACAATGCCTTTTACATTGGTAACGGTATTTATCGTGGGAGTAGTTGCTACAGAAGCATTAATGTTGCCCACATAGATCCTCTTAACGGTTTTCCCTCCGCTTCTATCAATAGCCAAAACCGAGTATACGCCATTTTTATCAGCTTTAAAGGAATTCCCCGAAACTCTTTCTGCCGATGTCCAATTATTATCAGACAGAGAAGAATTACCTTCTTTGTAGCTTATACTGCTGATCCCATTCGCAGAAGATGCCTGGACATAAACATCTATAGGATCGCCGCTAACCCTGCTTTCAGACTTTGCCAAAACAACCATCGGCGACCTGTCAACCGTTTGTTTTCCTTCAAACTTCGCCTGAAAATAAGCGTATCCGCCTTGTACAGCTACGGTATCTACATACCATTCTTTTGAAGCTACCGTATCTATTGCCTTATCCGAAGTCTTTACGAGGTAGTTTCCGCCATCCGGAAAAACAACACTCCAATTGTTGTCCGCCTCAAGTTCTATCACACCGGCTTTTGACTGTTCAGAAACATAATCGCTTATTACTTCTGTAAGATGCTTTGTCTTCGGAACAATATTCTGCTTATTTATCTCTGCTCCCGAGGGCGGCCAATGACCTTCCGTAACATGCGATGTGACCCAGACAAATATCTGATCATCTCTTACTGCAGATCCGTTACAAGTCAGATTTGTAATCCTATGGTTATCTTCATACTTTATCTTGCCGATACGGTCATAACGAGCAGGAGCCGAAGCATCGATCGTGTACTCAATACCGTCATAAACAGCCATTCCCTTAAACTCTTCCCACGTCGGATCCGTCACCGGAACCATACCGGATTCCTGTACCAACGAGTTAACAACGCTGTCACTCCACGTTTTTGTTTTTTCGGTTCCGTTTTCGTTGAATATCGAAGCCGCTTCCCATTCAAGGTTTTCCCGAAGCTGTTTGCCGGTAATATAATAAACCTTGGCCCAATCCTGGCCATACTGTTGGATATTCAATATATCCTTTAACTTTAACTGCGAGCCTGTCTCAATATAATCATTTCCACCATTTGCACCGGCCAGAATATATCTTGTCGAGGCAATAACCGGGTATTTTAAATATGACGAGGCGTACTCGGAAAGCATCTCTTTACCATACTGTATCTTTGCCTCATTCGCAAGCTGTACAAGCTGGTTGTCTTCAAGCATCCCGAAATAATTATCAACGGTTTTATTAGCCTCTGAAAGAGAATTTTCATAAAGCTCCGTCAGTTTTGCATTATACTTCTGATCCAGTTCCTGTATTTTTTTATCTTCAGCGTCAGCAGCAGTTATTTCTCTGACCGACACCTTTTTCCCGGCTATTCTTGCTTTCCCTTTTTTATCGAATTTAAACTTTATATCGGAGATGCCTACAGCTGCACCATGATCTTTTTCCTGAACAACAATTTTGCCGTTGATAAAACCAGTACGTTTACTAACCCCAGGCAGGCTGTATACATACTGCACTTTGGGATCATCTGAAGGATAATTAACATGCGTATGACCACAGCAGATAACATCCAGTTCATCAATATCTGCGAGCTCATATCCGACATTGTCTATGACGCCCTCTGTCTCGTCATCATCTTCCCCTGCATTATTATAGCCGATACCAGAATGTACAACCGCTACAACTATATCCGCGCCCTTGTCCTTAAGCGCTTCTGCCTCATTAGCAACGCTTTCTACGATGTCTTCTGTAGTAATAGTCCATTTCCAATTTGAATATGTCGTAAGCGAAGGAACAACTGCACCCACTACACCTATCTTAACAGTCACCTTCTTTTTCTTACTGGTTTTCATTGTCTTTTTAATGATCCTACCGGATGCCCAGGAAAGCTTTCCTGTCTTTGCATTTCTGACGTTGCTGACAAGAACCTTTTTATCCATACCGGATTCAGACAATGCCTTTTTAATATATGAATACCCAAAATCAAAGTCATGGTTTCCCAAAGTAATCGCATCATAACCCATGGCTTTCATTTCTTTGTACATGTATTGTACTCCGGAGATCTGTCCTGTCTCTATGCTTTCCGCACCCAGCCCAAATACAACATCACCACAGTCAACAAGCAGCGAATTACCATATTTGATCTCTTTTTTCTTCTTATTGATCACTGTAGAAATCTGAGCCAGCGATCCGCTATTATGTGTTGATGCTGTATCGTAACTGTAAGTTGTACTCTGGCCATGCATGTCTGAAGTAGAAAAAATGCGAAGAGTAGCATATCCTTTTTCATCTTTATATGCCGCATGTACCGCAAAACCATCTACGGGAAGAGTTGAAACAGCAAAAACCAGTGCCAGTAAAAACGCTAATATCCCTCTTATAGATGATCCCAGTCTTTTCTTACAACTCATAACAAAAAACATAAACTAATTCTCTCCTTCACCGGGTATCGGAAATACCGCTCTTTCCATCTTCTCTACCCTGGCCTCTCTGGTTGCTATAGCATCAGTGATCTCAGTAGGCATCTTACCCAGTATTAACCAATCAATTACCCTGTCGCATGCCTGACTGTCAAAGTGGTCAAACTGCGTTTTAACATATTCCTCTACTTTTTCAAACTCAAAGTCCTTATTTTCTATGGCATCCATCAACTCTGCAAAAGAAGTACATACCTTTCCCGGTGCAGACTCCCTATACGGTCTGTGAAAACCTCTCGAGAAAGAATACTGTATCTCATCAAATGCATAAAAAAGCATCGGTCTCCTCATAAGGGAATACTCGTAGATATTTGATGAATAATCTGTAATCAAAAGATCCGTAATATAAAACAAGTCATTAATATTCGGATACTTTTTAACATCGATAAACTTATTCTTATACTTTTGGGGAATGTCAATATCTACTATAACCCAGGGATGCATCTTGAATAACACAACATATTCATCACCGGTAACCTCATCCAATCTCTCCCAATCAATGAGTTCATAAGGATAATAGGCATCTGCGTTATTCTTACCTCTGTATGTCGGCGCAAAAAGTATAACTTTTTTGTCTTTGCATAGAGGAAACTTTTCGTAGAGTTTCTTTTTGGTTTTCTCGCGATATGCCTCATCCTGGTACTCGTCCATGCGAGGCATGCCTGTATTTAAAACTCTCTCGGTATTAATACCCCATACTTCCGAAAAGAAATGTGCGATCTTTTTTGAACCGCAAAGTCCGAAATCATACTGTCTGTGACAGCTCTGCGGAGCAGGGCATCCTTTATGCCCCCATCTGGAATAACCCGAAGATTTAAAACCGGCTCCAGCATGCCATGTTTGTATTACCGTTGTGTCATCCGAAAGCTTTAACCAATCAAAAAGCGGTACATGATCATCAATAAAAATAGTCTCACACGAAGCAATCAGCTTAATGAGCTGCATCCAGTTACCTGCGCTGTGATCTCCTTCTGATTTTTTTCTGGCCCATGTTGATATAGTGTATTCCTTGTCCAATCCTCTCTCTTTCATTCTGTCAATAATAGATGTGAGGTTTGAACCGAGTGTATTACTCTGCTCTGTCATAAAAAGAATATGATTCTTTCTTTTAGCTTTATTCGCCTTATAATCAGCTTTATAAATACGCCTGATATTCGCTCTCGAGCCGCTGATACAATCCTTAAAAGCTCCGGCGATTCTTCTGTTAAAGTTTGCTGTATGCGGGAAATCCAGATTTGTAGATGTGAGATTTACAATATTCATTCGAAAAGGCAGACTCTCACTGTCCTCATCGACATAAAACGCAACACTGTACGCCTTATTCTGTCCACCGTAAAGAAATGCCCTGGAGCGATCGACCATATGCATGGTAACATCCGGAGATGTCTCGCACTCAGCGACAATCTCCTCTCCATTACACGCATAAATCCGATAAACACCGGCCTTAGGACATTCATGCTTACCATTATTCGTAATATTTACATATAATCTTACATGTTCATCATCGCGCCGCTCGGTCTCGAAATAAATACCTGCCATTCCCTTCTTGTCAACCGCAAAAAAATCGAGTCTTTCCGGCTCAACTCCTGTATTATTCTTAGTGATGTGCGCATCTAAATAGAGATGGATCCTCTCCCACTCTATATTATCTATCTCAACCTCAAGCTTATTATTATCCGAATAAAACATTATGCCGATAATTCTCCTTTATCATCAATCAAAATCACTTGTCATCAACTATGTTTTCTAATGTTACATATGTTTTTTTCTTTGCTGCATCTATCAGTTCGTGATCATATCCCTCTTCCATTGCTTTTTCCAGCGTTTTAATAAGACATGATGCATCCAACATCTTTGTTTTATCTTCGATATATCTGTCCTTGCATCCAATGAGCTCGCTAAACCCTCTCATCTTCTCATTCCATACTAATGCGACAGAAGGAATATCCAATGCTGTAGAAATAATATTTGCATGGAACCGTGCTGCTATAACACCTGCGAATTGGGAAATGTCTTTTACTAAAGCCTTAGGGTTTTTAGGTCTTGAAACTAAGTGCTTTCCTTCACCAAAGCCCAATTCTTTTAGCATCTCCTGTGCAAACTCATAATCTCTTTCTGTTCCGTTACAAAACAGTTTCCAGTTAAATCCTTTTTCTTCGACCTGTGAGATAAGCTGCTTATACATGGAATGAACTTCTTCTACAGAAAACGACTTATCCTGTTCATAGAAGATCTCCGGTCGTATAAGCCCTATACCAATAGTTTTGGAAGAAGTATCTTTTGTTATACCGTATGCTTCTCCCGACCAAATGGCAGGATCCAATATCCATTGTGTTTCATATGCTTTTTCTTCTTTGAGATAAGCTTTTGTCATCTCAAAATCACCACGTGTTGTTACCTGTCTTACACGTTTATCGTTTAAAACAAATGAGATATTTCTTGCAAGCTTATCATTCATTTTAGTGGAATGAACGCCGATAGCATTAAAATAAAAACGGATAGGCAGCTTTGTCCTCATTCTCCGCTTTACGGCATCCGTAAACTTCATAGAATTAACACCGCCGCCCGGATAAACTATCTTGTCACTCTCTGTAAGATTCTTGTATATGTCTTCAACATTTTTTTCGTAAACATTGGATACATTAACATGAGGTATGCGCCCAACGAGTCTCTTACTGTTTCTTTCATCAATTATCTTGTTGAGGATATACTCGCATGAATCTGCAATGATAACATCTCCCAGGTTAGAGTCCTTTATGCGGCCTAATATTAAAATCTGATTTTTCATTCTTTCCCCCTATGATCATTTACAAAGTCTTATAGTTATAATCTTAATAATTCCTTCGGTGATGTCCTGTTTGTACCTATAAGATAAGCTCCCAAATCAATATCATCCATTATCTGATCTACCATATTAGCTTTTTGAATGATAACTCTGACTTTTTTCTTTTTTAGGAAAGCGGCTCGATCTTTAGTATACTGACTATGATTAAGTGCTATATCTCTAACACCTCTCTTTAACGCAAAAGACAGACGTTTTTCAAAGGTTTCACCATTTTCCTCAAGCCATTTATCTGAAGGGATCTGAAACGCTATTCTAAATTCCGGATCAAAATCCCGAATAGTATCTACGTCTTTTTTTCTCTGAGTCCGAAATATGACTCGATGTAATGAAATCCTATACCTGTCAAGCTCGCTTTTGACAATACCGAGCATCTCTACAAAATCATCCGGACTTGGTTTACCAAGATCGAGGTATAACAAACCGCTTTCGGATAGCAAAGAAAATACTTTGAGAAATTCAGAAAAAGCCATGGGAATGTAACAGCCATAATACCTGCTGTTCATAAAGCGATCATATGACATACGTTCATTCGGTGAATCCGTCCGCTCCCGTCCCAAAGCCCTGTATGTATCCGGTGACCAACTGTTCACACACACAAGCACTCTATCCGAGGTCATTCTTATATCTGTTTCAAAGTTTTTGAACCCGTTTGAAAATGATCTTCTAAAACAATGAAGAGTATTCATTCCATCGAAAAGACCTTTTTCGCTTCCCAGTGCTATAGAAAACATTTTATCTTGCAAAACGGATTTTTTAAATGGTATATTTGATGATTTTTTTTGCCAGCCGTACAGGTTTTCTTCTAAAAATAACCTAAGCTCTTCAATTATATTACTTTTTTCCGCCATATCAAGCGTGACTGTTCCGTTTTTTAACGCTGTCTCAAGTTCGCAAACAGCTTTTTCGGGTGTCATATCATTTGGACTTATAAATCGCTCCGGATAACCTATCTTCTTTCCCCATAGAGCCAGTTTATTATTCCAAATAAAGCCAACGCTCGGAATCCCAAAGGAATACGCAATTATATTCGTATGCATCCTGCATCCTATGATCCCCTCATATGATGAGATCATAGACACAAGTTGCTGCGGTTCAACAGGCGCATCCCTTTTAATTCCATGTCCGATTACGGACAATACTTCTTTTGCAAAAAGTTCGTCACTATCCAGTCCATTGGTAAATATCTCCCACGTATAACCCTTGTTCTCAAGAATATCTACCACTCCTGTCCAGAAATCCAAGAGTCGATCGTGATCTATGTCTTCTATGGCATAATCCTGAAATAGCCGTGCCCGCGCAATACATAACCCGATAACCTTTTTTCTTTGTTTTGACTTTGCATGATCATATACTCTGTCACACCACACTGCCGGATCAAAGACTTCGCAAACCCTTACCGACTTGTCCGCAAGGTATCTTTCTCTCAAGGTTACCGCATCATCTCTTATGCTGAATCCCTTCACACAAGAAAGATTTATGGCCTTTTGTAAGGCCAAACACCTTTCATCATTCTCGTCATATCCTTCAACACCAACAGCATTAAAAAAGGCCGGTACACCCAGCCCTTCTGCCGTTTCAAGGATCTCGATCACGCGCAGATAAAACGCCTCCCTAAAATACTTTATCATCCCACCACCATCAAATACAATCGCATCCACGTATTTTATGACAGACAGATCCTTGGATGAAATATCATAAGGAATAATATCGCACATAATCCGACCACGCATACCCAGAGCTTTATCCAGTATGTATTCGCTACAATCGGCTATAACCGAGTCTCCCAGATTACGGTTTACAATCTTAACAAAAAGTATTTTTTTCTTTCCGTTCATCGGAATCTTTTCCCCTATTTCCCCTTTTCCCCATTTACTGTTGAGTCAGGAGAGATCCACTGATTCTTTTTATTTTTCTTTAACGTATTCTTGTTATACTTTTTCACAACTGATTTCGTATTTATCGATATACCTATATGCTTTGCATTTTTAACAGTATTTCCGACCATTTTTTTAACGCTGGATGTCGTAACATTGATACCTGAGCGTTTTGAACGAAGAATGGTATTACCCGAAATCGAGTTCACCTTTACTTTTGCAGTAAGTGAAATACCATTGTTCTTGCAATCATAGATCTTGTTTGAATCACATGTACCTATAGTACTTCCGCCTGCAAGTGTAATGCTGTTATCACTGGATGTTCTGATAGTATTTTTATTAATAGATTTGATGTTGGACTTCTCCTGTACCGAGATTCCATACTTCTTCGGTTTGGTAATGGTATTTGCCTCGATTTTCGCCACCTTAGCTCCACCTGTAATAACGATCCCGTTATCTCCCGAATTGTCAATTGTATTATTCTTAATTGAACCGATTACCGGTGAATCATCTCCCTGGTTTTTCTTATTAATACAAATTCCGTATTTATTGGGTGAATAAATCTTATTATCACTGATAGTAGTATTTTCGCATTTCCCCCAAACCTCTATTCCCGATTCGGATCCCGTAATACTGTTATTATAAATGCTACTGTTATTCCATCCGTAAGCATTTATTGCAAAACTATCGATCCCCTCAAAAGTGTTGTCATGAATACTTATCGAATCATACTTATCAGCTTCCAGTCTATGACTTCCAACGCCTCTAACAACATCTTTAAAGGTGCATCCGGATACTTCCACATTTTTACACGAATAGCGTCCACCGGAAGAATACAGATCGGAAAAGTTTTCATCAAAAACATCTAACTGCAGTGCTTCAAGTGCATCATTTTTTCGATTGAGTACCATTCCTTCAAAGGTACAGTTTTTAATTCTAAGCCCATCAACAGCTGCAAATTCCATATGATGTCCTGCATATGGATTCCTTATCGTCACCCCATCCAATTCGATGTTTGACGCATTGCTAATCCTAAATCCAACACTTCCCGCTTTGTTACCGGCTGCTTTTTTTGCTTCACCACTCATATCCCAATCTCCACCTATGATGGTAACATTTTCTGTCTTGTGATATGATGTGGAACCGTCTGTCACATTGTAATCATTGGTAATTATGTTTACACAGTCTGTAGTACACGTAAAGTGACATCCTGTAAAATCATAAATTGCATTACTGATTAGGCCACGATTTGCAAATATACTGGTATAATCACCCGGTTCAAACTTTATGCAAACAGGATCTTCTGCCGAGGCCTTATCAACCAACTCCTGACTTTCACGTATCTTTTTACCGTATGCTTCCCATAGATTTGAACTGCTGACATCTGCCCTTGTTATGTAGATATCCGGCTCTGTTTTTTTAGCTTCGGTTTTAATTACCGGAATTGCCGATAAAACAAAAATCGACGCTATTAAAACAGACAAATACCTTTTCATTTTCCCACTACCTTTCAATAACTATCAAAGCCAAAAGTACAATAATATAATCCTATCTTTTAGGCTCTATTCTTCCTCTTGAGAAGCCGCAAACGCCTCAATACCTTCACGGTATTTTTCCCTTAGCGTATCTCCTTCTATCTCCATAAGATCCAAAACCTCATCCACAGACATGTTCAGGTTCTTCATAAGATAATAGCCATCCATAAAGCGGCCCTGCCTTTTAAGCTTTCTTTTCTTGCTTCGAGCAGCTTTCAGCGCCTTCTGGCTCTCCTCGTCTCCGGCGATCATCTCCTCGTAGATCGGAGCCACATCCTCTATATCTCCGAATGCAACCAGCTTACCGTGATCAAGAATAATGGCCTTATTGCAGATACGCTTAACCTGTGCCAGCGAATGTGACACGAAAA
>JAEELH010000254.1 GCA_016288825.1 Lachnospiraceae bacterium
GCATCGATATGAGCCTGAGCCTTGTCCTTAGAGGTATAGAAACCTGTACACTCAAGAACAACATCTACTCCAAGGTCACCCCAAGGAAGATTCTTTGCATCTGCCTCAGCGTAGATAGTGATCTCCTTGCCGTCAACTGTGATTGACTTCTCACCGAAGGGAAACTTGTCGCAAAGCTCATAACGTCCCTGTGTAGAATCATACTTCAGAAGGTGAGCCAGCATCTCGGGAGATGTAAGGTCGTTGATTGCTACGATCTCAAATCCCTCTGCGCCGAACATCTGACGGAAAGCCAGACGACCGATACGACCAAATCCGTTAATTGCAACTTTTACTGCCATCTTTAAATCCTCCTATAAAGATATTATTGGTGAGGTCTTAAGACCTCTTAACAACCTTATATATAATAACCAATCCTGCCCTGTTTTTCAAGAATTATTTCATCACTTCCCCACGATATTTAAGCATTTGAGTAAATTCCGAAACAGGTATGGGCTTTGAAAAATAAAATCCCTGTATCATCTGACATTGCAGGTCGTGGATATACTTGTACTGGTAGCTGGTCTCAACGCCTTCCACAACGGTCTCAAGGCCCATTTTTCTGGTCATATCCACAACGGTTCCCAGGATGATCCTTCCTCTCTCGCTCTTTTCGATATTCTGAAGGAATCGCATATCTATCTTTACAATATCCACAGGCAGGTCATCAAACATATTCAGGTTCGAATAACCGCTTCCGAAATCATCCATCAGGAGCTTGAAGTTATACCTGTGAAGCTCATCCATGGTCTTCTTTATTACGCTTTCATCATCGATAAAGGCACTCTCTGTCAGCTCTATCTTGACCAGAGAATGATCAAGGCCGTATTTGTCAACAGTCTCAACTATGTCCGAAACAAGACTTGCTCTGGCAAGATCCTTCCTGGAGATATTTACGGAAACGGGAACAGGTTCGATCCCGTTCTTCTCCCAGTCCGCGATACTCCTGCAAACCTGATCCAGCACGAAAAGGTCCAGTTCCGTAACGAATCCGTTCTGCTCAAACACGGGAATAAAGTCTCCCGGAGGTATCATCCTGCCGTCAGCTTCTCTCCATCTCACCAGGGCCTCCGCAGACACGGGCTGTCCGGTCTGAGTATCGACGATAGGTTGCATGTAAACCTCAAACTCTTTATTCTCAAGAGCGGCTTTTACCTTGCCTTCGATCTCATTGCGGCGTTCATATTTATGCTTGAGAGATCCCTCGAACACTCCGATGTAATCATGATAACTGCCGCTGACGCTGGTCATGGCGAAATAAGCTCTGTCCATCATACTGCTTAAAGGCAGTCCCGGCTCCCTTATGGGATAATCTCCACCGTAAATGGAAAAGTTATATGCAAATCTTGGAGACTCATCCTCGATATAATCCCCGAGGTCAAAATTGCCGCACACATCCGGAAGCAAAGAAGCCGGTCCTATAATCGCTATCCTGTTGCTCGCTATCCTTCCGTAAGCACAATCCGTACCCCTGACTTTATCAGAAACATGCTTCATTAAATTAATGATAATCTGATCCGCATATTTCTTCCCGAAGCGCTCCCGGATCTCATTGATATTGTAAACTTCAACTATCCGAAGAGTAAGAACCTCACCCTTATTCTTTTCCAGCTTTTCAAGGGTCATCCTCTCAAAGCCCTTCAGGTTCAATCTGCCTGTCAGCTCGTCTCTCACATCATCAACGTAATAAAAGATCATGCAGGCAAAGGCAACGCCAATGCTGGCCATTCCGCCAACGATGGAAACGTGCGGTCTTAGGTATGCAATAACTGCAGCAGCCATTGATGCCGCAACAAGAATGGTAAGTGACCTGGTCCTTACAGCACCAAGATAAAGGCGATGCTTTCTCACACCTAAATAAACTATGAATACATAGACAACATAAAGAGGGATCATTGAGTATGAAAGCGGACCTCTGGTATAAACCATATCCTTACTGAGGGAAAAGAACAATTTTAAAGGATGATTTACTGTGGTAAGTATAAGACAAAGGACCACAGGTATCACATGCCAGATACCCATTTTGGTCTTCTCTCCCATTTCCCGCAAAAAGAAATTCATTGCAGTATAGGGAAAACAGATAAGTGCAAGAAAATAAAGGACAAGAGCGATCTCGGCGATCACTGCAAAAGAAGGATTTTTCGTATTTATGAGAATACCCGAAACAGCATCCCACGTACAAATGGATCCGCAAAGAAATACGATCAGGATAAGGTACTTGTGACTTTTCAGCTTATTGTGTTTTCCGAAAAAAAGGCAAAGCTGTGTGACAAACAGCGCCCCCAGGCCCATCAGATCGTACTGATAAACGTAATCCATTTATATAAACCCTCCGAAAAGAAAAAAACACAACGAATGTGATTACAGATTCAAGTTGTTTTTTCAAGCATAAAAGACTATACTAACAAAAACGCTAAATGACAACCACAAAATACAGTGCGCCAAAAGGAAGGAACCACAATATATGATACTTTGGGATACGCATATGCATTCATCCTTTTCCGGGGACTGTGATGAAGCTCCCCGGGCCATGGCTGACGAAGCCCTTGCCAAAGGCCTTAAAGGCATAAACTTTACTGATCATCTGGATATTGACTACTTCCATCAGCCGGGAAGATTTGACCTTGATATCCCTGCCTATATGTCCGAAATCAGACAAATTTCTGAGGAATACTCCGATAAAGGACTTACTGTGGGCTGTGGCATAGAAATAGGTCTTCAGGAACACCTGACGGCCAAGCACCGGGAGATCCTTTCAGAAAATGACTTTGATCAGGTCATCGGTTCCATACATCAGGTGGATGGCGCCGATCCCTATTATGCGGAATTTTATGCAGGCAGGGATATTTATGACTGCTATGAGGACTATCTGGGAGCAGCCATTACCAACCTCTCCCTATTTGCAGAAATAGATACCTTCGGACACCTGGATCAGATTGCCAGGTATGGAAGGAGGCATTTGGGTTATGAAAAGTGAGCCCTCCGATATGACGAGCACCAAGCCTCAATAGATAAGATCCTGCGCTTTCTCCTTGATTCGGGTATAGC
>JAEELH010000255.1 GCA_016288825.1 Lachnospiraceae bacterium
AGATCTACAGAAAGATGATCCTTGACGCGATGAACAGTGGCGCCCGTCTTTCTATGCCAATGCCTGCGAAGCAGGATGTTGAAACCATATAATTTTAGGTTTGTGACGCTTTTGTGACACTCCATGAACTATAATGACCCTATTACCACGTCTGAGACGTGGCGCTTGTGGCGCTTTTTGCCAACTCTGTCGCGCAGATGGAGTTGAATATATTTATAGTTATGTGAGGAGAATAAAATGAAAAAGACATGGCGTATGCCCAGTGCAAGGGTAGAGAAATTCGTAGCGAATGAGTACGTGGCAGCCTGCTGGACGGTCGCATGTGACATTCCCAACAGAGAGAACAAAGGCATCGGATCGGATGCATTTGACTCAGATGTAAAGCACGGAGTTAAGGAGTGCGGTCAGGTCAGTCATCAGTATCTCGTACTTGATGCAAACGGGAAGCCCGTTGAAATGAAAGAAACCAATACTCAGGGTATGGGAATTTTGGATTGTCAGGTTTATACAGGACCTGATTATCAGACCAGAGTGACGGATCTTAGCGGTATCAATCCCGGAGACTACATTTATTGGACCAGTTCTCATGACAGCAGAGTATGGCATCATCACGGTAGTGTTCAGGGAAGTGCAAATCATTCATAGGATAAAAAAAGACAAAACCAATTTGGTTTTGTCTTTTTTAGTTGTAGATTGTCGTAAGTGTGATCGGATCCTAAGACTGCGAAAGCATAGCCAGATCGTCTCTGATCCCGGTCATGATCTCGGAGAACTGGCGAACCAGCTGTACGTTGTCCTCACTGCTGTCCGAAACCTCCTGTGTGCTTGCGGAGATCTCCTCGCTGCTTGCGGACAGGGTGCTTACGGAATCAACAATAAGCTTGTTGGCCTCCACCAGCTGCTCCATAAGTCTCGACATCTCCTCGGTTCCCAGATTCAGATCGCCAACGGCGGTCTTGATATTTGAAAACTTTTCTGCCGCATCATCTGCAAGTTCACGCTGGGCGTTGGAAAGCTCAACACTCTCATCAACTCTGGTAGCAACTTCATCTGCATCCTTAGCCAGCTGATCAAGGATCTCTGTGATCTGCTCTGTGGCGGACTTAGTCTGCTCAGCCAGCTGTCTGATCTCATCTGCAACAACCGCAAAGCCTTTTCCGGCCTCACCTGCTCTGGCCGCCTCGATGGAAGCGTTGAGGGCCAAAAGGTTGGTCTGGGAAGAAATATTAAGGATCATATCTGTAATGGCACGTACCGATTCGCTGCGCTCCTGGAGATTTCCTGCGGAAAGCTTCATTTGCTCGCCTGAAGCAATAGCCGTGGCAACGTGTGAGGAAAGCTTTTCCATGGCCTCCGTACCCTCGTTGACAGTGGCACCCGCATTTTCGGTAGTAGTGCGGATGGCATTGTTCTTTTCGTTGGTCTCCTCGATGATCCGGGCGATGGAATTGGTCTGATCCGTCTGGCCCATGATGGCATCTGCGTTGTCGGAAACTCCGTCGGAGATGCCCTTGAGGGAGTTGCTCATGTTGTCTGTGGCTTCTTCGATACGAGCGATAGCGTCCGTAACATCATCCATTTTTCCCTCTACGTCGGCAGCGACCTCGCGGATCTGCGCGGAAACCTTCTCGTTGCGCTCTGCATTTTTCTGAGCCTCATTAAGAGAGTCGGTAAAGAAGGTGAAAAGCATCTTGATACCGCGTACAATGCAGATCGTGAAAAGGATGGTGATGATAACCTCGATCATCGCGTCTTCCATAACCGCAGTCTTATCAGCAGCAGGAATGATTATGGCACCGGCCTTTATGATGTTGATGACCAAAAAGGCAAATGTAGTGATCATCGTAGTAGACAGGTCCATGGTGATCATGGTGCCGACTATGATGGGAATGATATAGGGGTAGGTGGTGTTGGATGTGGACATCAGCAGCATCAGTGCGTATACGCACAAAAAGCCGTAGGACACAAATCTGGAATAAACAAGGGTGCCCTTTGCTTTGAAGTAAAGTACTATCCCACCAACCAATACGATCAATGCAGCGATAATGGGGATAACGCTCATATATACCGGCATATCAGAAAACTTCATCTGGGATACGCAGCCTATGATAATAAAAACCGTAGTAACGATGTGCCCGTAGAAAAGAAGCCTGTGGGCGCGAAGCAGGTGAAGTTGTTCCAAACTATTTTCTTCCATTAGTCATGTCCTCCTTGGTTTGAGTATGAAATCGGACTAGCCGCTTAGCGGCCGTAGGACCCGGGTCAAACATCGTTGCATTGTTGCTTCCCTGTGTCCTATGAACTTGATTATAACATGAAAATATCTATGCAGTAAAACAGTTTATGTAGAAAAAACAACCGTTTGCGTTGCGGCATCATAAGGTCGCAATTACTATATATGCCGCCAGTGTCAGAATTATGAAGAGGGAATTGGAGTTTGACAAAAACTCCGCTCCCTCTTCTTTTTTTATGAAAGTTGGAATACTAAGAGACGGGGTTGCGATAAAGTAGATAAGCACAGCAGTCAGTGCCAGTTTGTCTCCGGGGAACATGAGCCCGATCAAAAAGTAAACCGGGATCATCAGCACCATATTCATGGCAAATCTGAGCACAACGGCCTTAGCGCAAACCTTTGTAAGGTCCGCCTTAAAACTCATTTCGTATCCGAGAACAATGAGGATCAGCGGGCTCAGAGGCGCAGCGACCATGGACTCTATCGACTGATAAACTTCCCCCGCAGGTGTCTGCAAAAATGCATTCAAAAGTCCGGTTGCGCCAACAACAACGCCAAGCATGGTTCCCACGAAGGTTGGGGAGGAAAATGCGTCTTTGATCAAGGCCCCGGCAGTAGGCTGCACCCCATCCTCCTGCACCCGGATTATGGGAAGCAAAACAACGAAGCAGAAGACCGCGTTAGCGATATCCAAAATGGCGATCTTGGCCAGGTTTTCGCTGCCGCAAAGGTTCATATACAGCGGATACGCCAGCATTCCGCCCTCGAAGATGGTCATCATAAATGGCACGTAGGGTTTTCTTTTTTCGTCAAAAAAACGTTTCAGCCCAAAGCCACCCAGCAGCAGGATTCCCTCAACCACGAACATCATAACAAAAACCAGAGCCGTATAAAACGAGTACGACCCGGTTCCGATCCCGTGGAAAAGTGCCACCGGCAGGAAAATACTGGTGATAAGCCACTTTACATTTTTGATCCCCTCCGGAGAGATAAAGCCAAAGTGCCCGCACATGCGACCGATCAGCAGCATTGTAAGTATGGGAAGTATTATTTTGAGTATGTCTAACATATTGGCCTCCGGTAGCTATTTCTTAGTAATCCTCAGCCGGCTCGATGTTGCCGCGGGCAAAGAGAGGGATCTTGAAAAAAATGTGTAGCGAGGTTAATTATAATATATATCATCCGATATATACAGTATAAAACAAAACAACAGCTGCACCTGATAAGTAAGGTTCGCCGGCGGATACAAAACTACGTCGGCAGGATCGTGAAAACCCGGGCAAGTAGCTTCCAACAACTGATAAGAGTATATAAACAGGAGCGGTCAATTGTGGCCGCTCTTTTTTTGGGTTTCCCGGTAGCGGGATACCTGTTACACCTGAGTTTTCCGACCGCGGGCTCACTTGCCTCTCAGGGCCCAGCGCACTACTGCAGTGCCGATAATGATCACATATCCGATGATGCTCATGACGGAAGGCACTTCTCCAAGGAAAAGGATCCCCCACATGGCCGCAAATATCACCTGTGTATAGTCAAAAACGGAAATATCCCGGGCAGGCGCGCACTTGTAGGCGCTGGTGATCCCGAACTGTCCCATGGCCGCAAAAACACCCGCCAGTATCAGGCAAGTCCACTGCCACGCGCTCATAGGATGGGGATCCGCAATGATAAACGGTGCCGTCACCAGACAGGAGAATACGGAAAAACACAGGACGATAACAGGTGTCCGTTCACCCTTGGCCCCCAGACGACGCACGAAAACATAGGCGGTGCCGGCTCCGAAGCCACCGTAAAGGCCAATGAGTGCCGGTGCCAGCGCCAGGTTGCCGGCAGGCCTGATGATAAAGAGCGCACCGATAAAAGCGATCACAGTCGCTACAATATCACGGGCAGTTGGTTTTTCTTTCAACAAGGGAATAGATAGGAGGATCGCAAAGAAAGGCGATAGCTTGTTGAGCATGTTGGCATCCGCGATGCCGATCTGATCGATAGCGTAGAAGTTGCAGATCAGTCCACTGGTTCCGAAAATGCATCGCCAGGCGATATCGCCCCAGTTACTTCGCTCGATCCGAAGGGGCTTGCCCTCACGGATCAAAAGCCCTATGGTGATCACTGCCGCCACGGCGTTGCGGAAAAAGGCCTTTTGCATGGTGGGCAGATCTCCCGCCAGGCGTACAAAAAAGGTCATGAGTGAAAACCCGAAGGCAGCCGCCAGGACGTACATGATCCCCCGGGCATATGAACTTTTGTCGGATTGGTTTTTGCCTTGGATCATTCGATCTCTCCTGAGATCTCTTTTATTATCTCCGCAGCCTCATCATACAAAAAATCACCGATAAAAGTTGCGGCTTCGGCCAGCCGGTCTTTTTGGGTAAGTCTGAAAGGATACCCGCTCAGTTTTTTTACAAGCTCGGCGGAAAGATCGTCGTCAAAATCGTCCAGCGCTTCCAAAAGCTGCGCTGCCACTTCCCGGGCCTCATCTGCAGATATTTCGTCGGCAGCCATAACGCGCTCGCCCTCGCCGACAGGTGCCAAAGCGGTAACCAGGTCGGCGTATGCCTTCATAACAGGTCCGTTTTCGGACTCGATAAAGGCCTTGTCTCCAAGTCTGGCAGCGGACTCGAGACTTTCGAATGAAGAAGAAAGAGTCTCGGCTCCGATCATCCGGGCATTGCTTTTCAGGGCATGAACGGTGATCATGTAGTTTTCCAGATCGCCACCGGCCAGAGTATCCTCGACTTTGGCACGATTGGTCTCATATGCCTTGTAAAAGCGCTGCAGGGCAGAATAATACTTTTCAGGTCCGCCGGTATATCCCATGCCGATGACCGGCTCTACGCCCAAGTCATTCAGCCATCCAAAATCCATAGCCATGTCTACCTCCTATTATGAACAGCCAAGCCCATGGCCCGGCACACCCGAACCGCCAAGCTTGCGGCGCTCCGGCACTTTTTTACCCGATAACATCGATTATTTTAGCTACAATCTCAGATTTCTTCGAGGGCTTGATGATATATCCCTGGGGTTTTAGCTCGGTGATAGTATCGATAACAGTCTTTTTCTCAGACATTCCTGTCAAAAAGATAACCGGGATATCCTTGCCGCCGGGGTGGGTACGTAGTTCTCGGAGCACCGTGGGTCCATCCTTTTCCGGCATAAGATAATCCAGCAGGATCAGGTCCACATAGTGCTTTTCCAAATACTTAAAGCATGCTTCCCCGGACTTCACAGGAGTCACGTCGTAAAACTCGCTGAGCATGTCTTTGATCTGGATCAGCTGCTCGGTATCGTCGTCCACCACCAGGATCCGGCGGCGGGTGTTACCCTTGTCCACAAAAGGATTCTCATACTCCTCAAGGGAGTTGATCTCATCCTGACGTCTTTTTTCGTACTCCTCCTCCAATGCAGCCAGCTTTTCGTAAACGGCAAACATGGAAACGGGACGGCTGATAAAGATCATCCTGGAAAGACCGGTGATCCGCTTGAACCGCTCCTGATCATCATCCGACGCAATGATCATAACGGTAACGCGGCCGGCTCTGACAGCCTCATCGAAAATATCGTACACCCTGATCTCGCTCCAACTCTCGTCGGCGATGCAGATCATGATGATATTGGGAAGCTCGGTATAGGTAATGTCAAAAAGCGCGGTCCTCTCGGGCCTGCACTTTATTGCTTTGTAACCTCTGTCTGCCTCAAGATGATCACAGACGTCCTTGGCAATACGGCGGTTTTTGCCGGTAACCAGGATCTTCAAGTCTCTTAATTCTGCCATGGATCCTCCTGTTGGAAGTAATTTTCATATATGATAAAATAAACGAAATAGCATTTTTGCAAGCAAAACGGCACATTTAAGATTGTAAACGAATAACCCGTTTTTGTCCATGTGAATAGTGATCAAAAAGGTCAAATTGACCGAATAAACGCGAAAAACGACCGAATGCGCAGGATCCGTTGAAGGCTTTCGGTGATTTTTGATATCATGAGGTGTAGTTACCTTGTGGTCGTGTCGACACAGGCGGTCCCTGAGAAAAGTCAATGGCTCCGCCGGTATGGGTAATACAGTGGGAAAGTATCATGTCAGACTTGATCAATATCAAATTACAAATTGAAGAAGGCAGGCCGGACATTTCCGTTCTGATAAAAAGCGGCGAGCGCAATGAAGACGTCGAGGGCGTTATTGCGGCTATTGAGTCGTACTCTGACAAGCGGCGGCCCAAGCTCCCGGCCTATTTCCATGACTCCATGGTCATGCTTCCCCAGATGCAGATAATACGCATTTTTGTGGACGGGCGCAAAGTCCGAACTCAGACTTCTGACCGGATCTACGATATCAGGATGCCCCTCAAGCTGGTTGAGGAAGTCCTGGATGCCCGGAGTTTCGTGCGGATTTCTAAGTCCGAGATCATTAATCTCAGCAGAGTGAAAAGTTTCGATTTTTCGGCTGCCGGAACCATTGGGGTTGAGCTTGATAACGGCGAAAAGACCTGGGTGTCCCGCCGCAGGGTAAAGAGTGTTAAGGATGCGTTGACAGGAGAACACTAAGTGACCATTGTCATTCCGAGCGTAGTGGGGGATCTTGCCTTGGCAAAGGGCTATAAAATGCAAACAGGAGAAAATCATGCAGGAATCGAAAACCATGAATCCGAAATCGGACTTTGATATAACCGGAACCGTAGTCCGCTATCTTGGTGACGGCGAGTACCAGGTACGTTTTAATGACGGTGCCGAAGTGGTTGCGCGTCCTGAGGGCGGTGGACAGATCGGAACAGGCGTGACAATGGGACTTTGTGCCGTTGACGGCGGCTGGATCATGCGAGAGATAGGGAGCAACTCATGAAAAAACACAGGATAATCATCCCGCTGATCCTGATCCTTGTTACCATGATAGGCATGGTCATTTACACCACAAGGATGCTTTCCAGGGTGGCGGTTTCCAATATCCACGAGGTGGGCGAGGATCGTATCGCCAATGTGGCAGCTCATCTTGAGAATTATCTTTATACTGCAAAAAGCGTTCTTTGGGTCACCGCGGATACCGTGGATTACATGGCCATGAACGGCGCAACCACCGAGGAGATCACCGAGTATATCATCGGGGAGACCACCGTTCAGGCGGAGCAGTTTGACGAGAACTTCACAGGTATTTACGGAATGGTTGGCGGCGAGTACATAGACGGACTTAGCTGGGAGCCGCCGGCAGACTACAACCCTTACGAGCGTGACTGGTATATTGAGGCCATGGTGGCAGATGGTGAGGTGGCCATTATCCCGCCTTACATTGACGCCCAGACCGGCTCGGTTGTTATATCCATCAGTCGTATGCTTTCTGACGGAGAGAGCGTTTTGGCCCTGGACGTTACCCTTGATCACATCCAGGAGATGATGGATGATCTGAAACTCAAGGGCAAGGGCTACGGGTTTATTGTGGACGAAACCGGACTTATCATTGCTCATGAGGATGAGGAGAAAAAGGGCGGTTACCTTGACGAAACAGAGGAGGGAGCCAAGCTTCTCGAGGGCATAACAGAGACCTGGTCCGGCGATTTTACATATAACTATAATGGCGTAAACAACTCTGTTTTTTGCGAAATGATCATGGACAAATGGATCGTTGCTATTTGCGTCAGCGACCGTGAGCTCTATGAGGAAATCTGGAATCAGATGGCGGTCAACGTTGCGATCTGCACCATGATCTTCATCCTCATCGCCCTTTTCTACTACTTTGGTTACCGCAACGAGCGCAGCTACATCATGGCCATGGAGCAGATCAAGGCAGACGAGCAGCGCAAGGACTACGAGGCTCGCATGCTCAAGGTTGAAAAGGAGGCAGCGGACAATGCCAACAAGGCCAAGAGCAACTTCCTGGCCAACATGTCCCACGAGATCCGCACCCCCATGAATGCCATTATCGGAATGGACGAGATGATCCTTCGTGAGACCCAGGATGCCCGCATCCGCAAGTTTGCCAACGATATCCAAAGCGCCGGCAAGACCCTGCTTTCCATCATCAACGACATCCTGGACCTGTCCAAGATCGAGTCCGGCAAAATGGAGCTGGTGCCCGTTGATTACGAGATCATGTCCGTACTCAATGACATTATTAATATGACCCGTCAAAAGGCGCTGGACAAGGGCCTTGCCTACGAGTTCAACGTGGATCCCGGCATTCCCACCGTTTTCCATGGTGATGATGTCCGCATTCGACAGGTTATTATCAACCTGACCAATAACGCCATCAAGTACACCCAGGAGGGAAGTGTCCGAATTCGGATTTCCTATGATGCGGTGGAGAAAAAGCTTCGTGCCGCTGTTTCCGATACCGGAATGGGTATCCGCGCTGAGGATATGGACAAGCTCTTTTCTTCTTTCAAGCGACTCGATGAGACGAAGAACCGCAACATTGAGGGGACCGGTCTCGGACTTAACATTACCCGACGCTTTGCTCAGATGATGGGCGGAGATATCATAGTTGAAAGCGAGTACGAAAAGG
>JAEELH010000256.1 GCA_016288825.1 Lachnospiraceae bacterium
CACAAAATTGTCTGAAAATTTTAAGTCAACTATCCTTCGTCAACCCCGTCAAAAGATCATAGGTCTTGCGGTATGTATCCCTACGAACATTTTTAAGGATACTGCTGACCTGATCCCTCAGATCACCGGTTCTCAAAAGGTTTGCAATATGAGGATTATAACGGTTTCCGCCGCCTTCAGCTATCTCATCCATAATAATTTCCGGCGTCTTTGATCCCGTGTAACTACGTCCTGCCGTATCAGTAGCCGCATCCAGACAGTCAGCGACAGTGACAATGTCTGTGATGATCTTGGCCGCATACCCGGCAGATTCATATTCCTCCGGATATCCGCGGGAATCGTCGAACCACTTATGATGCCCTAATGCTACTCCGGCATAAGCGCAGGTCGACTCATGAGACTCCAAAAGAAGCGCGCCCACACGGGTATGATGCTTGAGCAGTGAAAACTCGTGATCCAAAAGATTTCTACCATAAACAAATATGGTGTCTATCATGGGTATCTTGCCAAAATCGTGACAGAGCCCGGCATGATAGCAGAACTCTATGATCTCTTCCTTGCGATCTGTAACTGATGCTCCATCCCCACAACCACAGACTCCGGCAAAAAGTCCGGGATCGTACTCCATAAGGTTTTCGCATATACATTTGGCAAGCTCCCCTATCATCCTGGAATGAATATAGGTCGGCGGGTGAAGTGCTGCCATGCAGTACAGACCCATTTGCTCAAAGCTGATGCCTCCCGGCACCTCAACAAAGTGGTATATAAATTCCGTAAAGTATTCCAACAAAAGAGAAAAGGCCTCGTCATTTTTCCCCTTTGAAACATATTCTATGATCCAGGTGTATATCCCGATTATTTCCTCTTTTTCGGCCTCAGCGAACCTCTCCTGTCCCTCGTAAGTAATGACCAGTTCCAGCGGTGCCACCAGATTGGGGAATACCGAATTAAAATCATACTGATCGTTTCTGTACTCACTTATGATGTTGCGAAGATCCTCTCTGTACTCTTCGAGATCTTTTTCTCCAGCAAAATACATATTTCTTGTCAGCATAAACTGTATGCTTATACGAGGCAGTATCTCTCCATTGCCCTCAGGATCCTCATCCCATTTAGCCAACAGCTTTTTTAAATTGTCCGAAATGATACTACATTCTTTTTTAGAAAAGCCACGACTGTTACCGCACTCGGTACACTGACCCATATACTCCAGACAACGGATCCTGTGATAATTCCAGTCCTGTCCCGGAGTATTTTTTACATAAAACTCATCCTCGGCAATGTCATAGGCATCCTGCAAAAGAGAAATATACATCATGTTGATGTCTTCGATCTCATCTTCAGTCTCATAAAGATAAACCGAATATCTGGCGTTAAGCAGCACAGTTTCCCTGCTGTCCTGACTCAGGGTAAGATACCTCTCCTTATCCAGATAACTGCGGATCTCGGCAGCGGCACGAAGTCCCTCCTTGCGGTAAGCATCCGTAATAACCTTTGCCGTCTTCATTCGCTTGGTCTGATGGGCCATCTCGTAGCAGGACATGATGTGGATATCCAGCTGCCTGATGTACGCATCAACATCATCCTTTGCCCTGGCATCCTCAAGAAGCTTTCTTGAAACCAGATATACCAGCCCCTGATCGATATCTCCGAGGTTTTCACCGTTAAGCAGATCCTCGCAAAAGTTTTGAAGGCTTTTTTGCTCATCCTCACTAAGCCTGCGGTCCGCGTCCAACAAAGAATAAAGAGACTGAGCAAGCATCTGCTTGTTTTCTCCGGCCATAAGACCTATCTCTCTGAACTGCTGCTTGAACAGGATCTCGTATTCTCTCGAATCCGAGATATCCGAAAGCTGAGGCGCTGATAATCCGCGGATCCTTGCCGTCCGGAGAACATAACCCTCCAGCTGCATATCCAGGGTTTGTTTTTCATTTTTCTGAAGATCACGCAATATAAGCCAAAGGTCCAGATAATGACTATCCTTGCCCCTTCCAAGTATGGATGCGATATCCTCCCTTACCTGGGGGCGTCCCAGCACATCAAAGAGTTCGGCGTGTTCCTCCACATATCCGTCCAGGATATCACCTACAGAGCCTCCGTCATCAAAAGCGTCCGTAACATACTCGGCAATGTCAAGGATCTCCGAAAGGATGGATCTTCCACCCTTTTTACCGCGTAGGATCTCAGACAACGTCTCCGTGGACCGGTGCATGTCAAGAAGGTGGATCCCCATAGGGGTCTGCTGTTTTAAAAGCGCCTCTTCAAAATCCATGAGATCCCGGCCGTAGGTTATAACGGTATCTATCATGGACAGTTTGCCAAAATCGTGGCAACACGCCGCACGATAAAGGATCTGAAGGATCTTGTCATTGTCTCTGAAAACATCATCGACAGTTTCGCATGACATGATTCCCACAAAACTTTCCGGCCTTATCCTCATAGCGTGGGATGCGATGCTCCTTGCAACATGAGCTGTACTTACCGAATGGATATAGGTCTGGGGAGTGAGTGCCGCAAGACATAAAAGTCCCATTTCCTCAAAAGGATACGCATCGGGGACCTCAATATAATTTTCCGTAAACTCATTAAGGTATTCCAGCATGAAAGAAAAAGACTCGCTGCCCTTGGCATTAAGGACAAAGTTAGCCGTCTTTTTATAGATCCGTGCCAAGACAGACGCCTGCTCCTCATCCGGCTTGCTATCCCTGAAAGTTGCCATGTATTCAGCCGGCAAAAAAACATTGGCAAGAACACCATACATATCGTACTCGGCTCCTGCATAGGCATCATAAAGATCCAGAAGTCCGATCCTGTACTCGTCCAGTGTAATAAGATCTGCATAATAAGAATTTCTAAGGCAAATGAGATCAAAATGGATCCGGGGCAGATATTCCTCCCCCTCTACCTCATCCTCCTGCCAGAGTTTTTTCATATCCTCCATATAGGACATGATCCTTTGGCACTGAGCGGTTGTCATGCACCACTGATTGCCGTTTTCCGTTAGTTGCCCCATATGCTCATAGCAACGCAAAAGAAAACGCTTCCGATTGAGCCCAGGCGTGTTGGCTATATACCACTCATCATTAACGTGGTCTATAGCTCGTACCAGCCCGTCAATCCTCTCCTCGTTTTCCGTCTCATCACAGGCGTACCAGGTATCATAAAGGGCCATATAAAAACGGGAATAAGATAAAGCTTCAGACCGACTCTCTTCGGCAAGCTGTATGTATTTGTCCTTCTCCAGAAAAGCAAGGACCTGACGAGCCGCCGAAAAGCCTTCGCTTTTAAACTTTTCCGTAAACTCTTTGCTGACTCTGACACGATTTACACGATTCAGATTGTTGTAACATGAATTGATATATCTTCCACCGTGCTTCACTATCCCATCGGGATCCTGCTTTGCCAGAGCGTCTTCATAAAGCTTTTTCGAGACAACAAAATGAAGCGACAGGTCCAGATCCTCCTCGGGCCATGACTGAAGAAGACCATCACAAAAAGAAGCAAGGGTCGAGGCGGTATCATCATCCAAGGGCCAGTCTCCCTCCAGTATGGGGATGATCTCCTGCCTGATAATGGCATTGTTCCGCTGCGCGATCTTTGCTATCTTATTTTTATTTTCTTCCAGCAAAAGTCTGTATCCTTCAGCGTTACCGGCTGCATCTACACGCTGCTGTGACAACCGTCTTGACTCAAGAAGTCCCGCTGTAAGCTCATCCAACAATTCTACCATTGCTGTCCCCTGTGTATCATATCCCCTTTGTCCGAAAGCAGACTTATGCGAAGTGTACTAAGCAAAAGCTTGCTCCAGCATCTCTTTTATACGTGCCTCAAAGGTATGCTCCCGAACCTTTTCATGTCCCCTGGCTGCTATCTTTGCTCTCTCGTCCTCGTGCTCAAGATAAAACCTGCACTTATCCAGCAGATCCTCAGTACTGTAAAACCATACCATATCATGATGTTGCTTAAAATGCAGGGGCAGTTCCGCCTGAAAATTAGAAAGGCAAAAGCCACCGGCTCCCAGGATATCCCACACACGAAGAGGGATACCGCTCTTGATGTTGGGTATGGTAAAGTTCAGATTGATGCGGCTGGCAGCAAATACCGCCGGCATCTCTGTCCAGTAATCCAAAGATCCTCCGTATCGGACGGTCACCAAATCCGAAGTATCACTGTTGGAATAAAGAGTTACATTATGCTTGTGAGACAGTTCCAAAAGATTCCGTTTTCTCTGTATCTGAGCCACCTTGAACCCCAGCGTGGTCACGGAAAAGATAAGTCCCAGATCAGACAATGAATCCTCTGATTTTTCCAGTTTGTAATACTTCTGGAGTTCACTTAGAATATCTGTATTCAGCGCTCCCTCGATCACATTAGAACCGTAGGTGTCGCTCTGAACCTCCATCAGCGCATCAAAATATCCTCTGAGATAATCCGGGAGTTTATGCTCCATCCTGTCGTAGGAATTCTTTTCATAAAGGCTGCCTACAAAACTTACCTCGTTGGCGAACGCACTCAGATCACCCTGATCCTTAAGCACCGCCTCGATACGTCCGGAATCGACCGCCAGTGGCAGATGCCAGATGTTTCTGACCTCCATGCCTTTGAACTCCCTATAGTTGGTCATGTCAAAGGTAAAGATCCGGTTAACATCATTAAAAACGGACTTGTGATACATGCTTATAAGGGGCGAATCACAAGACCATGCAATGTATAGGATCCCCAGTCTCTGGCACACATCAGATATTACCGGGAAGTAATTGATGGTGAAAACAAAGTCAAAAACCGTACTCTTCAGCTTTTTCTCCAGAAATTCAGAGAATTCTTCACTGATGTCGTAGCTCTCCAGATCCTGACGTACCTCTTCTATCTCGTATCCCATACGAAGGAAGGTCTCGCGCACATCCAGATAGTTGTAGGCGCGCCATCTATATATTAAGACTCTCTTCATATACCTCTCCGCGCTCGCGCAATTACAGTGCATTAATACGTTCCTGAGCCTTAATATAGCTGCCGCACTTTCGGTAGTAGTTCAAGGCTTCGGGCGTACGTCCAAGGCACTCCAGGACGACGCCTGCGTTGTAGTAGGCAAGATATGAGGATGCTCCCTCCACTCTGGATGTGGGCAGAGATGCCGCCATATCAAAATGCTCGATCGCCTCATCAAACCGTGCGGTGCGCATGCATATAAGTCCGAGAACGAACTCAAAATCCGCATCCGATCTGAACGTATCCTCAACGCCTAAAAGCGCCAGAGCCTCCTGCTCCCTGCCGGAGTTCACAAGAGCATATCCGTAGCTGGTAACCATATCCACCAAAAAATCCCGTCTCTCGTCAACATCAAACTCCAGGCCATGCCCAAAGGCTTCCGCTGCCTCGGGAAATCTGCCGGCCATATAATGGGACTTACCGATCTGGTAATAGATGTAGGCTCCCCTCTCCTGACAATCTGCTTCGCCTGCCGGACCACCGGGATCCCTTTGCTCCAAATCCGTTCCGAGCTGACCCTGCTCTCCCAAAAACTCCTCCAGTTCCTGTTCAAGAAGTCTTAGGTTGCGATCAGCCTTTTTCTTTTTTTCATCCTCCGAAAGGTCATATCCCACATGGATAACTGTCACCGGAGCGTCATAGTACGAAATCTCAGCCGCATAGCGGCTACCACTCTGTTCTCCTACTCCACCCAAATCACCGGGAATAGGTCCCTCTTCCAACAATACCGCGTCCTTCACTTGAGAAAGTTGCTCATGGACTCTTCCCTCAAACTGAAAGAAACGCCTGTCGTAGATTCTGGGCAGGCGTTCATCTGAATAGCGAACTTCTCCATCATAAGTAAACCTGTTACGCAGATGGATACGTCCTATGTCATTTGGATGCTGATGAATTATCCGCTCCAATAAAGTCTTATCTGCCTCACTGATAAATTCATCCGTATCCAACGAAAGTATGATATCAGACTCAGCCTGGGACGCAGCATAATTCTTAGCTGCCGAAAAATCGTCGCACCAGGTAAAATGGCATACCTTGGCACCCATGCCGGCCGCCAGTTCCGGACTGCCGTCGGAAGATCCTGTGTCGCAAACCACCACAGGAATACCGAAACCGGACAAAGCTTCAAGGCACTGCCGAAGGTTAAATCTTTCGTTTTTTGTAATTATAACGGCGGTGATATCCATTATCATAATCCTTGATCGTTACGTTGAAACAGTAAAAATCATTCCTCTGAATGACTATCAGGCGAGGACTCAGTGATGACCTCCACAGTGCTATCGGCGGCAACATCCGCGTCAGCCCCAGTGATGGGCTCCGCTTTGTTTTCGGCTCCTCCCGACACCTTCTCGAATACTCTCCTGATAGTAAAAGATGACAACCATGCGATCAGAGCAAAAAGTACCACCAACCAAAGATACCATGTCATATAAAAGATGCCCGGATGAAGAGCCACGATACCTATGGGTACACCCCAAAGCAGGACTATCTTGATTGTATCCCAAAGATTGCCCACTGTGAGCAAAAAGGCATTTTTGAAGGTACCGGTAAAGGTATTTTCATATCTGGCAATAAGAGGAAACAGAAAGGGTATCACACAAACAAGGACAGCCGCCTCTATTCCTATCACCACAAGATACATGGAAGAAAGACCACCCGAGAAATTGGTGGCATACAAAAACTCCCCTGCCATAATAACCAGCACAACAAATACCGCCAGCCATGACAGAGTCGCCTGCTTGAAGTTAGCCTTCCATGCAGCAAAATAACTTTTTACTACTGCTCCTTCTTCCCGTCTTACCATCTTGAGGGTAACAGAATAGAGCGCCGCAAGCGACGCTCCAATTGTTATTATCGGTATAGATGTAAGTACGAAAAGAAGATTTAAAATGAACAGATTTCCAAATACGTCCAGCGCCCTCACGAGGAGCGACTGGTTTTCACCCGGATCAGCCATAATAATCCCTTTCCAATATGTAATTGCGTCAAGAGTATTCTACTCTTTTACGCCTCCAAGCGCAACACCTGCTACGATATACTTTGAAAGGATCAGGTATGCAACAAGGATAGGCAGAACCGTAAGGAACAGTCCTGTGTAGATCTGACCGAAATCACGCTTGTAGTCCATAGCACGGAGACTTTGAACAAACATAGGCATGGTAGCCAGCTTCTGCTCTGTTGCGAGCAAGATGGAAGGTGTATACAGGTTGTTCCATGATGCTACGAATCCGAAGATAGCCTGTGTAGCCATAGCGGGCTTAAGAAGAGGAAGGGCGATCTGGTTAAATGTCCTGAACTCTCCTGCACCGTCTATACGAGCTGACTCAACGATCTCAACCGAAAAACCTGCAGCCATGTACTGCTTCATGAAGTAAACAGTAGTAGGAGCTGCGATAGCCGGAAGGATCAGAGGCAGATATGTTCCGTACATATGTGTTGCCTGGCA
>JAEELH010000257.1 GCA_016288825.1 Lachnospiraceae bacterium
GAGTGCCGTCAACATCGAAAATTTCTCGTCAAAGATATCCGTAAAGGCGGCAAGATCCATAGCGGCCTGATCTCCAATCTTTTCTTTAAAAGCGGTAGGAAAAGACTCTACTATACTTTTCTGGTCAGCAAGCAGATCTGCACCGGCATCTTTCATACGCCTGGCGTTATCCTGCCGCTTTTCCATGGTGGCCTTTTCGTCAACAACCGGAACTGTCTCGTATTCATTTTTAACAAGTCCCTTTTTTACAACGCGCTGCTCATAGCGTATGACTTCCTTTGCCTTCATTGTGGAAAGGTCTCCGACCCTGAAATCAGTCTTTTCCCTTTCTTCAAACACCTCGCCATATGTCTGCTTCAGATCCTGCTCATGCTTTATATGTAACTGATAGTCTTTCGACTGTTCCTGCAGCTTTGCGATCTCAAATTCACGATCACGATAGCCCTCAGCGAAGACATTATCCTCAGCATCATGCTGCTGACGCAGCTTTTTTATTTGCTCATCAATTTCATTCTTTTTTTGCTCTAAACTTTTTGTTTGAAAAGAATTAAAATCTGACATACCATCCCCACCCTGTACAAGTTACAATCGAGTAGGAGGGGAGTTCCACTCCTACTCGCCGCGCGGCCCGTGCCCGGCTTTGCCGGAACATTCCTATTGCACGGGCCTGCGCATACCATTAAGGAAACACTGATTTATCAGCGTTTCCTTAATTATATCGTAATACATTAATTCTCACAACCTTATATCTGAACTTTGCATAAAAGTTCAGAAGTTTGGAAATGTT
The DNA here is from genome assembly GCA_016288825.1 of Lachnospiraceae bacterium. Classification (GTDB taxonomy): domain Bacteria; phylum Bacillota; class Clostridia; order Lachnospirales; family Lachnospiraceae; genus Weimeria. The sequence goes on from JAEELH010000257.1 coordinate 788, forward strand.
TTGCAGAATCAGTCCAAATTGTTAGAAAACATGTCATTCGTCGAATCATAAAACAATTGTAGAATAATAGGCTCATATATGGTAAAATAATCTGTAATTGGGAAAGGATCGGACTAGATATGTTTAGTCAAGTAGATTTTTACAGATCTGACCTTATAAGGCCGGGTTGTAGGACGATATTTTTAGAGTAAAACTTATAGGTATCTGATAATGATGTGGCTAATGCCATGTCTTAATCAGATGCCTTTTTGTTAACTGGCAATGCGTTTTTGCAAGGATAAGATACACTTTTTGATAATGCGAGGGGGCGACTATGGAAGTTATCAGGTTGAATGATGAAAACATAACCCGGTTTTCGGATTTTATTCCCGAGGATATCGCGGAGAATATAAACAGAACATATTATAGAGGGCTCGTGGTTTTAGAGGGAGATGCTCCTCTTGCCGGAATGATATGGGAGCTTAGAAATAACAGGAACGGGGATTATCGGGAAAGCCATATAGTATGGCTTGTTGTTACGGATGAGAGTGCAGGATCCATGCTTTTTGAGGAATATAAAAGCATGATCACGGGAGAAGATATCATCCGTTCAACTTTCGCCCTTCCTGCCAGAGCGAGTAAGGAAGAAAAAGCTTTTCTTAAGAGCAATGGCTTTTCCGTGGAACTCATGGAGGGTGATATTATAACAGCAAAGCTTTCGGAAGTTGAGGAGCTGGACTTTTTATCCCGGATAAGCTGTTCGGAGGAAGTCAAGCCCTTGGTGGAGGTTTCTCAGAGGGGCTTTAACATGGCCCTAAGAAGAATGGTTTCCAGGGGTTTTTATGGGCGCTGTGAGGATATAGAGTTTCTGCCCAGATTGTTTTTTGAAAATGATGTATCCTGTTTCTTTGAAGAAGACGGGATCATAACGGGTCTGCTATTGTGTCATCTTACACCGTCGGGAAAACTGTTTGTGGAGATGATGGCTTGCATAGGCAAAGATTACCTAAAGCTTCTTACCCAGATGATCGCCAAAGCTGTTGAGGGTGCTCGGGGTAAATATCCGCCGGAAACGGAAATAATGATCGACAGACATAATAATGCTACGTTGGCGCTGGGAGAAAAACTTTTCCCGAGAGGATTCGGGATACCGGTATATATTGGAAACAGAGATGAGATTGGGGGCTAATGATGAAAGTTACAAAGGAAAAAAATGGAGAAGAGCTTACAGTTTTTATTGAGGGTGCAGTAGATACCAAGACTGCTCCGCTGCTGAGACAGGAGATGGAGGGGGAACTTGATGATGTTACGAGAGTGATCTTTGATCTTAAGGATACGGATTACACGTCATCGGCCGGCCTTAGGGTTTTCCTCGGGACATACCAGACCCTTGAGGGAAAAGATGGTAGCATGGTCCTTAGACATGTAAGTGATGAGTTTATGGAGATCCTGGAAATGACGGGCTTTACGGACTTTTTAGAGATCGAAAGATAAGGAGAACTCCTTTATGGAAAGAATCCTTTCAAAAATCAGAGAGCAAATACCTACGGGATTGGCCTTTAAACTGATCCGGGCGGTTGTTATAGTAATAGCCATCCTTGGATTGGAGTTTTTGGTGGTATCCACAGGAGAGATCCATGTTCTTGAGCATCTGGTCAAAAACGAGGGAGAAGAATTGACCACTAAGGTAGAGGAAGATTCTCAGGAGACTCTCGACAACCTCGTTAGAAAAAGTTTGCTGGATCTTAGTGTCAGAGCGGCAGATAAGACAGATGATGAATTATGGGTCAATGAATACGAACTGACGATACTGGGGGGGCAGGTGGCGGACGTTATCGCTCATCCTGATCATTACGGGCGAGTGCCTGTTGAACCTCCAAAGAAGGAAAATGGGGGCAAGCTCTCCCTTCAGCTTCTTGCACCAAACGGGTATGAAAATATTTCCCCGGAATCTATGGCTACTATGGAGCGGCTTGCAAATCTTGAAAGTATTATGGCGACCTATATCGGTGAGTACACTATAGACTGTTATATAGGTCTTACGGATGGCACCACTTTGGCTATCGACAAGCTTTCAGACAGAAAATATGACGAAAACGGGGAAATCAAGTCGTATGATGCGACTACCAGGCCTTGGTATCAGGAGGCGGTAAAAGCCGGTGATACTTATTTCAGTCCGGCAGTACATAGCTTTTTTTACGATTACGATATAGTTACCTACAGCAGGCCGGTTTATGTGGACGGAGAACTTGTAGCGGTGCTCGAGGGAGCATTAAATGTCGATGCCCTTAGGGAGAGAGTTACCTATGTAGAATTCGGAGAAACCGGCGTCAATGTACTGATAAGTTCATCCGGTCAGCTTGTAAGTACCAGCAGGACCACAGGAGAACTTTCCATGAGGGAAGATCCCTATGAAGATATCAGGGGTTCTGTTAATGATGGACTTGCCAAACTTATCGATGACGGATTGGCAGGTGGCTCCGGGACCGCAATAGTTGAGATAGACGGCGAAAAGTATTATGCGGGATATGGACCGTTGGTGACGGTTGGATGGACCCAGATTGCTTTTTCCTCAGTTGAAGAGGTGACAAGGCCGGCCAGGGCTCTGGCAGGGGAGGCTTCTGCGTCCTATGAGTCAATGAAAAAAGAGATCTCGGATACTTTCAGATTATCACTTATCGTAGTTGTCGTTGTCATGCTGATCATCTTGCAGATCACTATTATTGTCTTAAGTCGTCAGGCCCAAAAAAGCGTGGCGCCTATTGATCATATGACAAAGAAGATCTCTGAGCTCACCGGTGATAATATGACTTTCGAGATGGAGGATATATATAAGACCGGGGACGAGATCGAATTGTTGGCAAGATCTTTTGAGGACCAGTCTGCGAAGCTTTCGGGATATATGCAAGAAAACATCCGCATTTCTGCCGAAAAGGAGAGGATAGATGCGGAAATGGCCATGGCTACTCAGATCCAGGATTCCATGCTTCCTAAGCTTACAGAGGCCTTTTCTGATAGAAGTGAGTTTGATCTTTATGCAATGACGGATCCCGCCATTGACGTGGGCGGAGATTTTTACGACTTCTTCTATATAGATGATGATCATCTGGCTATAGTAATAGCGGATGTTTCCGGAAAAGGAGTTACGGCAGCGCTTTTCATGGCGTTGTCCAAGCAGGTTATCCAGTCTCAGATGCTCCTTCATAACGGAGATGTTGTTGAGGCTCTTACGGATGCAAACCTCCGACTTTTGGAGGAGAGTGTCAAGGACATGTTCGTTACGGTATGGCTGGGGCTTATTACTTTATCTACAGGAGAGTTGTCCTTTGTTGATGCGGGGCATGAGTACCCTGCTATTCGTAAAAAGGGCGGGTCATTTGTTATAGATAAGGATATACATAGTCTTTCCGTCGCCGCTATTAAAAAGGCAAAGTTCAAACTAAACGAGATCAGGCTCGAACCCGGAGATACCATATATCTGTATACCGACGGCGTGACAGAGGCACATAACGCTGCAGGCGATATGTTTGGTATGGATCGGTTGGCAACCGCGCTCAATGAGACCGGAGATGTTTCGCCTGAAGAGATTGATATCCAAGTCCGAAATCGGATTTCCGAATTTGTTGGCGATACGGAGCAGTTTGATGATATCACAACGTTGTGTCTTACATATCATGGTAAACAGCCGACATTATCTTAACGTATGATGGATTAGCAACACAATCATAAGAAAAGGAGAGAGATCATGTCAGATCAGTTTTTAAGCTACCAAAAAAAGTTTCAGATATTGCAGGATCAGCAGGAGATCATGCCGGCCAACCTTAAGGAGTATGATCATAAAAAGCAGGAAAATCAAGCCTTTTTGCAGCATAATTCTGTAGAAGAGTCCAAAAAGCAGGTGGCTTTTATCGATAAGCTCCTTTCCGAGAAATACAAGGCTGAGGAGGAGACTATGAATCTTCCCGAGAGGCTGAAGCTTCAGCTTACCGAGGACGATCGTATGCTCCTTTCCAATAGGAAGACCATGGGTCTTGCCAATATCCTGCTTAATAACAATTCAAAGGAAGATTCTCCGGAGATGACAGATGTCAAGGTTGATATCATTAACCTTGTCAAGGTGATTGAGAAAAGCAGGATGTTGACTGCGAACAGGGAGAACATGGATCGGGTGGATGTAGCTTTTAAGATGGCCATCGACTCCTGCAAGCATTATATCTCCGTTAAGAATCCCCGTTTTAAGACAGGCAAGGAAAGAAGGCGTCTGGTCATTGAGGTGTGCCAGAGTCTGATCATGGAGGCTGAGATCTTTGCTTTCAGAAAGAAAGTTGTTCTTAACAATCCTGATGAGGAGGGGAATCAGTCTGTAGGAGACCTCCTTGGAATGAACGACGAGATACAGCTTGAACGCCCCAAGACCAAGAAGGAAGAAGCGGAGGAAGCTAAGAAGGCAAGACAGCAGGCACGGCAACCTCAGCAGGCAGAAGGTCAGGCTAATAAGGCCCAGGCTATAACCTATCCGGAAGAAGTCAAATATGTAAAGGAGATCTTGGGAGAGGGTTACAATTTCACCGACAAGATCAAGGCAAAGTACAAATCCGCCAAAGACAGGACTGCTGCAGCCAATAAGGTCATGGCTCTCTATGAGTCTCTGAAGCTCTTTACTCCCGGCAATGTTGAGCTGGCGGAGATCAACGTACTGGGCAAAAAGGTCAAGCTCCTTCAGAAATCGGATAACTCCACATATATGATCCTTGATCATAAGGAATACCCTCTTGGCAGGACTATTGCATCGACCAGTATTCAAATCGAAAACGAGATATTCAAGAATCCTGAAATCTATGGCAATGAAAGGATCAATGATCTGCTTAGCGGCTATGAAAGGCAGGCGGCAAGCGGTGCCATGAGCGCCGGTGAAAACAACAGGATCCGTACGCTTCTTTCCGACTTTTTGGCTCATAAGACCGGACTTGTAAATAATGAATTTAACAATACTTTCCGTCGGGATCTCGGAAAATATATAAAAGATCTTCTTGCCGGCAAAAAGACAGGAGAGCAGATCCGTGCCGAGGTGGAAGACCACAACAGAAATGACGTCTTCATCAACGGTGTGGCTATCTCCGAGATGGTAGAGCTAAACAGTAACAAGAGCATCGATCAGATCGAGGCTGTTGTTCTGATGCATACCAAGGAAGAAAAGGAAGTCCTTGAACTCGGCTGGACTGAAGAGGAGCAGCATGTTAAAAACATGATCGCAGATGTGATCTTCAGTAACGATACTGAAAAGATGGATGCTGCCATGAAGGACCCTGCCGGCTTCCTTCGGGATATGATCAAAAGACACAAGGCGGCTTTTGCGGGGATCAAGGCATCGGGTAAGGATCCCGAGGAGTTTGTCAAGGCTGTACTTAACAAGATGTCTCTTGGATCTTTAAGAGGTCAAGTGGACGGGAATGATCTTAATCTTGTCAGTGTTCTTTCACATACAATGGCTATGCTTTGCGATTTCGCCGAGGACGGAGAGATTGACGATGATGCACTTATCTCCATTAAAAAAGAGATAGATACAGCAGTAGATCAGTCCTGCAAGATCTTACAGGCCAATGTAGATGTTATGTCCGGCGTGATCTTCCCCGAAGAGGAAAAGCAGGCGGAGGGTCAGAAAAAAGATTACAGATCCATCCGGCAGAAGGTTGCGGATATTTCCAAGTCTGACAGCGGCCAGGGAAAGTTTATGAAAAATGCTTTCAAGACGTACTTTGCCAAGGCCAATACCGTAGACAAAAGAGCCATGTTGGCGTCTGTTATACGAACAGCCAAGAACATACCGGATGGTGCGGGTGCCACCGATGATCAGCTTGTAGATGAGATCAAGGCAGGTGCATCGAAGAAGTTCAGGGATGTATTCAAGGACAAGGAAAAAAAGGCAGGCGGAGATGGCAAGACGTTCTACGAACTGACGGATCGGGAAAAGGAGACCCTTGAAGAATATAAGCAGTTTAAGCATACTCTTCGTATCCAGTCCAACTTTATGGCAGGGCTCATAAGAGGAGCGGGACCTCTTATGCATAAGATGATGCAGGGTCTTCCCATCAGTTCACTTCCTGCTGAGATAAGGGAAGCAGTGGGGGATGTTAAGTCAAACCTGCCGCCTATCCCGGATCATGTGGTACAGTCTGAGTTCCTTTCTCTGGTTGAAAGCTCTCACGGCAATGTAACCAAGATAGAAAAGCTGAAATCTCTCGGTGCGGGATCCGTTGGCCAGACCTTCCTTTGCAAAGTATACGGACCGGCTCCGGAGCTTAAGAACGGTAAGGATGTGGTTATCAAGCTCCTCCGACCCGAGGCGAAGAACCGTATGCAGCGCGAAGAAGATATCATGCTTGCTGCGGCACGGGAAACCGATGAGGCCATGTATCTGACCTACAAGGATCAGCTCAACAATTTTAAGAAGGAGTTAGATCTGTCCATCGAGGGCAACAACTGTCAGGAAGGGATCAAGAATTACGGGAACAAATTTGCAGATGTCAAGACCATGAAGGTACTGGACGGTATTCCTTCCACCAACACATCTCTTGTGCTGGAAAAGGCCGAGGGTGATACACTGGATAAATACATTAAGGATCTTGACAAGTATAAGGATGAAGTGCTTGGAGAGTTCTATCAGGAAGAAGTGGCAAATGACGGAACCAAGTATATCAACAAAGATATCAATCTTATACTGACCAAAGAGAATGAGCAAAAGATCATTGAAAAAAAGAAGCTGCTTCTTGACAAGATCGATCAGGCTGTAAAGCGCAGGGATCATATCGTCAATCTTTGCGATGCATGGATCGATCAGGCTATCATGAATCAGGAAAGTGGTTTCTATCACGGAGATCTTCATGCCGGCAACATCATTGTTAATGATAATGAGGCCACTTTTATTGATTACGGTAATACCGTTCAGCTCAATCAGGAGCAGCAAAAGTGCATTGCCAGGATGGCCATAGCAGCCACTTTTTCCATAGAAAGCAAGGCCAGTGAGAATCCCATAGAGTTGTTCTTCGGAGCCTTTAACGACCTGGTCACAGAGAATGCAGATGAAGCCTTCAACGCCATGTATACGGAGGAAAAGAAGGCTCAGTTGAAGGAAGCGTTCAGGGAGGTGCTTCGGGAAGGTACCGAGCAGGATACAGGCTTCAGGATCACCCTTTGCCTTGCCAGAGCCCAGGAACTTGGTATCAAGCTTTCTCCGGCCATTCAGAGCTTCTCCAGAGGCCAGATCCGTCTTCAGAATTCCATCGACGAGATGAACAGGTCCATAGAAAATCTGAAGAAGGGCATCGAGAAATTGGACGCTGCCTGTGGTATGGATAAGATGAACTTTGATCCTGTAAATGTCATGACTAACCGGATATTTATGGATGCTTCCGAGGGAACCGTTGAGGAAAAGTACAAGAGGTTTATGAAGAATCTACAGCCTGTTGATGAGGAAGCCTTTAAGAAAGGACTGGTAGACAACACAAAGAAGGAAGGCGACCCTTCAAAGGGGATCAAGCCGGTAGATAAGAGACAGGATTTCAAAATGGAATTCGTGGAAAACTACGCCGGACTTGACGATCTCGAGGTGGCTGAACTTCAGGCTATGGGACTTACGGCTGAGCAGATAAAAGAGCTGGGATATGATGCTTCTGATCTTGAGCCCGTAAAGACCTACAGACAGATATTTAGTGAGTACTACGAAAAGTATAAGGATCAAAAGGGGTCTACCGAACAGAAAAAGGCTGCAAACAAATTGCCTTCAGACATTATGCCCTTGAGCGCTTTTAGTGGATCATTGGATGCCTTTGGAGGCAATAATTTCCTGATCACGTTTGCTGTTAAAGCTGCTCAGGATATGGACTGGGGTAAGATGGAGGAACTTCTGGATATCCTTGAAAAACAGGTTCCCAAGGCTTTCCTTACCAAAAGGAAGATCGAGAAGTTATGGGAAAAACAGGATTCCAAAAAACTTAAGAAGGCGGAGCAGGAA
>JAEELH010000258.1 GCA_016288825.1 Lachnospiraceae bacterium
ACAATTTTAATAAACAGGATGAGAGCAGAGATGCTTTTATGCTAACCGGCGGTTTTGCCAATGAGGGATATGACTGGTGGTGGCATTCCTTCACCGGGATCGATGAAAAGACGGGAAAAGAAAAGCCCTTTTTCATAGAATTCTTTACCATCAATCCGGCCTTGGGTGAAAAGGATCCCGTCTTCGGACAGCTTCCTGAGAATAAGGAGGAGGGAAAAAAGCCGTCCTACCTGATGGTAAAAGCCGGTGCCTGGGGAGATGGAGCAGCTCAGCTTCACAGATTTTTCGGTTGGAAAAGCGGTATAAGTGTTTCTGAAGATATACCCTTTGAGATACGCGCTGAGGATTGTTACCTGTCTGAAACGGAAAGCAGGGGGAGCGTTTCGGTAAGCAAGGAGGAGGCAAAAGAGCATCCTGAATACATGAGCGATTCCGGAAGTATAAGCTGGGACTTAAAGATCGATAAGCAGGTAGCTTTTAATGTGGGATACGGTGCTTCAAAGGCACCCCGTGACCTTGAGGCATTTGAAATGTTCTGGCATGCCCAGGGGATGAAGACCCTGTATTCCGGCACGGTTATCTGGAACGGAAGAAAGTATAGGGTTTCGCCCGAAACCTCATTTGGTTATGCGGATAAAAACTGGGGCAAGGATTTTACAAGTCCCTGGGTATGGCTTTCGTCCAATAATCTTACCAGCAGGTTGTCCGGAAACAGACTTACGGATTCCGTATTTGATATCGGAGGTGGTAGGCCGAAAATTGGACATATCGCCCTGGAAGGCAAACTTCTATCGGCATTTTGGTACGAGGGACAGGCCTTTGAATTCAATTTCTCGAAGTTTTGGACTTTGACTAAAACCAAGTTTGAGTGCGGAGAAACAAAGGATCGCATTGTGTGGAAGGTAGAGCAGGAAACTCCTCTTCACAAGATAAGGGTACGGGTTTCCTGCAGGAAAAAAGACATGCTGCTGGTAAACTATGAGTCTCCCGATGGGATGAAGAGGCATAACAGGCTTTGGAATGGGGGCAACGGAACGGGCCGTATCAAACTTTATGAGAAGAAACTTGGAAGCGGCCGCCGCTGGAAATGGTCTCTTATTGATGATATCGATGCAAAAAATATAGGATGTGAGTACGGCGAGTATACGTCATAAAAAGTATGGATGAGTATAACATATGTTATTGAGAGGGGAAAAGATTTGAAGATAGCAGTAGTCGGCAGTATAAATATGGATCAGACCGTAGTTGCTGATAGGATCCCCAAAAAGGGGGAGACCCTTCGGGGGACGGGCCTTCAGTACATTCCCGGAGGGAAGGGAGCAAACCAGGCGGTGGCCATGGCTCGCCTGGGGGCAGAAGTAACCATGTTTGGGTGTGTCGGTGATGATGAAAACGGGAATGCCCTTATCAAAAACATGCAGGAAAACGGAGTGGATACCAGAGGTATCAGGGTAGTATCAGGAACTCCTACAGGTCTTGCGATAATAACAGTGGGGGAAAGCGATAATACCATCATTGTTGTTGCGGGAGCAAACGGATGCGTGGACAAGGAATATGTTGACTCCGTGAAGGAAAAGCTGCTGGGATTTGATATGGTGGTTTTGCAGCATGAGATCCCGCTGGAAACGGTATACTATGTGATAGATATTTGTGCAGCAGAGGGTATCCCAGTGGTCCTAAACCCTGCTCCTGCAGCAAAGGTTCCATGGGAGGTAGTGGAGAAGGTTGCATATCTGACGCCAAACGAGCACGAGGCAAGACTTATCTTTGGCGAGGAAAAAACAGAGGAAGAACTGCTTCGGCAGTATCCTGAAAAACTATTGATAACAAAGGGATCAAGAGGAGTGTCCACATGCCTAAAGTCAGGTGAGATCCTTAATGTGCCCTCAAGAAAGAGCGATGTGGTTGATACAACAGGTGCAGGAGATACGCTAAACGGTGCCTTTGCTGTTCGCATTGCCATGGGGGATCCTATCAAAGAGGCGCTTGTATTTGCAAATACGGCAGCCGGATTGTCTACGGAAAAGATGGGTGCCCAGGGCGGAATGCCAACAAGAGAAGAAGTGGAAAAGGCTATTGAAGCTGTGAAAGGACTGAAGTGATATGTGGGAAATGGATTATGATGCAGCGGCAGAGCACTGGATCAATAAGGACAAGGAAAGCGTTCATATGGATAGTGCAGCCCTTGAGGAAAAGATAGAAGACTTTATAACAAATCAGCCAGAAAACCCATGGTCTTTAGACCGTGGGATGAATGGCGTCAGATCTAAGGTCAATTATTTTACTGAAATAATAGCATTTTGGTAAAATATGTGGTATAATATACATACAGGAAATCATATTTCCGAGTATATGAAAGGAGAAAACTGTATGTATCTTACTGTCAAACAACAAGTGAAGCATCTTTCCAAGGAAGATTATCTTACTATAAAGAAATTGTGCCATACGGCAAAGAATCTTGCCAATGAAGCCATTTACAATGTGCGTCAGTATTATTTTACTGAAGGCGAGTTCCTTAAATATGAAAAGAACTATACTCTTCTTAAAAATAGTCCTAACTACAAAGCATTAAATTCCAACATGTCGCAACAGATACTCAAGGAAGTCGATGGCTCTTTTAAGTCGTTCTTTGGTTTGCTTAAACTTGCGAAGCAGGGTAAATATGCTTTCAAGGATTGTAAATTACCACATTATCTTCCAAAAGACGGACACACTACACTTGTTATAGGTTTTGTAAGGCTTAATGGAAATAGGCTAATACTTCCGTTTTCTAATAGCTTTAAAAAAACTCACAAGCCTGTTACGATCACAATTCCACCGATCCTACTTAATAAAAAGATTAAAGAGATACGAATCATACCAAAAGCTCATGCCAGGTTCTTTGAAATCCAGTACACTTACGAAGCTGAATGCATTCAAAGAAATCTTAACAAAAACAATGCACTGGCGCTTGATCTTGGTATAAACAATCTTGTAACTGCTGTATCAAGTACAGGCAGCTCTTTCATCATAGATGGTAGGAAGCTCAAATCTATCAATCAGTGGTTCAATAAAGAAAATGCCCGCCTGCAGTCCATTAAGGACAAGCAGCATTTTGACAAAAAGACTACAAATCGTCAGAAAGCCATTGCTCGTGATCGTAATAATAAAATCAACGACTATATGAACAAAGCTGCACGTAAAGTTATAGATTATTGTATTGCTGGCGATATAGGGACTCTTGTAGTTGGCTATAATGAAACATTTCAGCGTAGCAGTCATATCGGTAAACAGAATAATCAGAACTTTGTAAATATCCCCTACGGTCAGTTACGCGGCAAACTTGAATATCTTTGCGAACTTAACGGTATTACATTTGTAAAACAGGAGGAGTCCTATACTTCAAAAGCATCGTTTTGGGATAAGGATGATATTCCTGTTTACAATGCTGACAACCCAAAAGAATATCAATTTAGCGGAAGTAGAGTGTATCGCGGTCTTTACAAAACGGCAGATGGTAAAACATTCAATGCAGATATTAACGGAGCATTAAATATAATGCGCAAAAGTAGCGTTGTGGGTCTTAGCGCCCTATACGGTAGAGGCGAAGTGGACACGCCTATAAGAATAAGGATTGCCTGACTTGTTAGGTGGAAACTTAAATATCAAACTTCTTAAATAGAGCCGCAAGGCTCTTAGAAGCCCATTACTTTTAGGTGATGGGCAGTTCACGTGGAGTATCAGCCCTGGATCACGCTTATATATATCGCTATCTTCTTAGGGCCGGTTATGGGCTACTTTATAGCGCGGTGAAAATGAAATGAAACGCATAATAGTTATCGGAAGCCCCGGAGCGGGAAAGAGCACTTTTGC
>JAEELH010000259.1 GCA_016288825.1 Lachnospiraceae bacterium
ATATATATAAAAAAGCTTCCTCGAAAGCAGAATTCCTCTCTACGTCAAAAAGGATAGTGTCTTCACGCTATCCTTTTTGCAAAGCCGTGTAAATTCGGCATTTATTCATTTTTCATTAATCAAGGCTTTTAAGTGTCGGGAACAACAATACGTCTCTGATTGCCGGAGAATTGGTCAGCAGCATTACAAGACGATCGATGCCGTAGCCGATACCACCCGTAGGGGGCATGCCGACTGACAGGGCGTTGAGGAAGTCCTCGTCGGTATGGTTGGCCTCTTCGTCGCCGGCTGCGAAAGCAGCCTCCTGAGCAGCGAAACGCTCACGCTGATCGATGGGATCGTTGAGCTCGGAGTAAGCGTTGCACATCTCCCAGGTATTGATGAAAAGCTCGAAACGCTCAACCTTTTCCGGATCGTCGGGTTTTTTCTTGGTAAGGGGTGAAATAGCAAGGGGATGATCCATGATAAATGTGGGCTGGATCAGGTGCTCCTCGCAGAACTCCTCGAAAAAGAGGTTCATGATGTCACCCTTGGTATGTCTGTCTTCGTACTCAACCCCGCGCTCCTTGGCGATAGCCTTGGCAGCTGCGTCATCGGGGATAGTATCAAAATCAACATCTGCATACTTCTTGATGCAGTCGTTCATGGTCATACGTTCAAAAGGCTTGCCGAAATCAAGCTCTATATCACCGTACTTGAACTTCGTGGTACCAAGAACCTTCTCGGCAAGATAACGGAACATGGACTCTGTCAGCTCCATCATTCCGTAGTAATCTGTGTATGCCTGATAGAGCTCCATCAGGGTGAACTCGGGATTGTGACGGGTGTCAACGCCCTCGTTTCTGAAAACACGTCCGATCTCGTACACACGCTCAAGACCACCAACAATAAGTCTCTTGAGGTAAAGCTCAAGTGAAATACGAAGCTTAACATCCTCATCCAATGAGTTGTAGTGAGTCTCAAAAGGTCTTGCTGCAGCACCGCCGGCATTGTGAACAAGCATGGGAGTCTCAACCTCCATGAAGTCCCTGCCTGCCAGGAAGTTTCTGATCTCCTGGATGATCTTGGAACGCTTAACAAATACATCCCTTGATTCGGGGTTCATGATCAGATCCACATATCTCTGACGATAACGGGTGTCTGTATCCGTAAGTCCGTGGAACTTCTCGGGAAGGACCTGGAGCGACTTGGTAAGAAGTGTCATCTCCTCTGCATGGATGGAAACCTCACCTGTCATGGTACGGAAAATGTATCCCTTAACTCCCCAGATATCTCCGATATCGGACTTCTTGAAAAGAGCGTATGCGTCATCTCCCAGAGCATCCTTTGAAACATAAACCTGAACATCTCCCTTGAGATCACGGATATTTGCAAAAGAAGCCTTGCCCATAACGCGCTTGAACATCATACGGCCTGCGATAGAAACATGGATCGCGTCCGCATCCAAAAGCTCACGGCGTGCATTGTATGCTTCCTTTTTAGCCTGACGATATGCGCTGATGGTGTCGTTGTCAGCACCCTCTGCCGGCTCAGGAGGAACGGGAAGCTCTGTATAATCTGCCAGAAGCTTCTTCTCGTGCTCCTCATAAAGGCTTTTTACCTCATCAGTGTGATGAGTCTGATCGTACTTTGTAAGCTGAAAGGGATCCCTGCCCTCCTGCTGAAGCGCCTCCAGCTTCTCTCTTCTGACCTTGAGAAGCTGATTGATATCCTGCTGGGGGGCCTCCTGGCCCGCTTTCTTTTCTCCCATTTTTAACTCCTTATACTTAAAAACTGCGATTATGGCGCTGTCACCATATTATTCAAGAAAGAATGCCATCCGGAACGGTCAGAGGACCACGAATGACATTACTTAAAATTATCGATTAACTTCCAGAACCTTGTAGTCAAAAGATCCGGCATCTGTCTCAACAGTAACGGTATCTCCAACCTTAGCTCCGAGAAGCGCTCTGCCAACAGGTGACTCGTTGGAGATCTTGCCGTTAAGGCTGTCTGTCTCCGTGGAACCTACGATCTTATATACCAGTTCCTCATTGTCCTCTACATCAAGGATCTTGACTTTGCAACCAATATTGATCTTATCTACATCGCCCTCATCGTTATCAACAACCTCGGCGTTTTTCAGAATCTCCTCCAGCTGCTCGATACGAGCTTCGATATCACGCTGCTCATCTTTAGCAGCGTCGTACTCTGCATTCTCTGACAGATCGCCCTGCTCACGAGCCTCTTTGATCTTCTGGGCAATCTCCCTACGTCTAACGACTTTGAGTTCCTGAAGTTCTGCCTCCAGCTTGTCCAGTCCCTCACGGGTCATGAGATTCTTCTTGGCTTCCATTTGATCTCCCACCTTTCTTGCAAGTCCGACCTCGGACTCACAGTATAATCAACATAATTGCTGCGATAAACTTGCTTGAACGCAGCCCACTTATTATAAGAAAAGACTCCGCCGGTGTCAACACTTAATGTCGACCCTTTGATCTAAGTACCTGCGTCAGTTTTTCGGAAATAGATGCCATATCTATGGGTTTGGAAATATGCTCGTCCATACCTGCATCCAGCGCTTTCTTTACATCTTCGGTAAAAGCATTGGCCGTCATGGCAAGGATCGGAACGGCTGCTCGCTCCGGATCGGAAATAGCCCTGATCTGTCTTGTAGCCTCGTATCCATCCATTACAGGCATCTGAACATCCATGAAAACCGCATCATAATATCCGGCATCATGGGCAAGGACCTGATCCACAGCCTCCTTACCATTGACAGCGGTCTCCACCATGAATCCCTCAGAATTTAGGAGCATAGTGGCTATCTCTCTGTTGATCTCCATATCTTCAACCAGCAGGATCCGCATATTGGTAAAGTCAATTACAGCGCTCTCTGCGCCATTATCATGCTCGGAACCTGTGGCCATACTTGAAGAAACAATAGTCAGGGGCACTGTAATAACAAACTCCGTACCTACTCCGGATTCGGACTTGACCTGAATATCTCCTCCCATCAAGTCAACGATACTTTTTGTAATTGCCATACCAAGACCGGTACCCTGAATACCGCTAACCGTCGACGTTTTTTCTCTCTCGAAGGCTTCAAAAACGTGCTCCGCAAATTCCCTGGACATTCCAATTCCGGAATCCTTGATACAAAGACGATATGTCGCTTTGTCCTCCTCGAGTTTTTCAAGCTGACTCAATACAACATCAACGGAACCTCCCTCGTTGGTGAACTTCTGGGCATTACCGATAAGGTTGATGAGCATCCTGTTGATGCGGTTTTTGTCACACATTACATTCCGATCCCGGACTCCGCTGCAATCCACCGTATACTTGATATTTTTGCGGTTCATCTGGTTTTCAAACATGTCACGCATGTCATCCATAACCTTTACCAGATCCGTCTCTGTCTCCTCGAGCTCAAGTCTGCCGTTTTCAATACGACTCATCTCCAGGATATCATTGATCAGCGCAAGAAGATGATTGCTCGATCCCTCTATCTTGTTAAGATATTCCCTGGTCTTTTCAAAAGTCGTTCCCTCCTTTTTGGCTATATTGATATAACCCAGAATAGCGTTCATAGGGGTTCTGATATCATGAGACATATTGGTCAGGAAAGTACTCTTAGCGTGGCTGTTTTCCTCTGCGGTTATCTTTTCGCGCTCAGTCTCCCTTTGTCTTTTGGTCATAATGCTGTAAATGGAAAACATTATTCCAAGGGAAACCATGATCAGAGCCATCTGGATAAAGCTATTACGGATCTGAAGACGCTCGGCCCTCATTACCTGGTCATGAAGGTACTCCTCTGTATCGTTAACGATATCCGGATCCCTCTCCTGGTTCATCTCCTCATAATACTCGCTAACATTGACGATAACATTTTTAGTCAGATCCTCATTGGCCTGATTGACCCACATTAGTGAAGTAAAGAATATAAGGAAAAGAAGGCCGATCCAGACAATGGTGGACTTGCCGAAACGCTTCTTTTGGTCATTTTCAAAAACGTGCCTGAAGTAGAAGAATCCCAGTACACTCCACGCTGCAAGTATGAGATAAGACTCAGTCGACATGGCATTGGATGTCCAAACCATGAAGTAGAAAAAGAAAAATACCGACATTGCCAATCCGATCACACCCGTGATCTTATGTACGATATCGGACTCTTTTTTTGCCTGAGCGATGGCCGCTGCAGATGTATAACCGTAGGCAACGACCGCGCCGATCGTGTTAACATCAATGATCCATCCGATAGCCGTTCTTCCAAAGAAAGGAATAACCAGAGAAACAATCATAATTGCAAATATGGCGTTAGCCGGTGAACCGTCACTGTTAACAAAAGAGAAGGGCTTCGGCAAAATGTCATCCAGGGCCATACCGTGGATCAGGCGCGAAGCGGCAATGAAATTACCGATAAGGCCTGTAAGCACACCGCAAAGAGCAGCTACGCCAAGGATCACAAGACCTTTGGTTCCCATTACTCTGTCGACACCAAAAAATACCGGCAAACCATCAGTTCCGGAATGTGCGCCAAGATCTGCGACGTACTCGCTCCAGTTGGCGTATCCGTCAGGCATAGCGGAAGTTGCCATATAGTTCAAAAGAATATATGTAAGTGCTGATGTAAAAACTGAAATGATAATGATCCAAATCGTCTTTTTGGGGTTAAACTTAAATCCCTCAACGGAATTGGAAATAGACTCAAAACCCACAAAAGCCCAGGGAGACAGTGCCATGATCGTAAGGATCTGAGACATGTGTGATTTTTCCGTAGGTGCAAATTGAACGTCCGAAATCGTACTTCCATAAGCTCCGGTAGATACCAGAGTTATAGCACAAAAAACTACACCTCCCAGCAACATGAGGGCACAAAGGACCTGGACGGCTATAGCTGCTCTTTTTCTGATCATGCACAAAAATCCGGCCAACAGGATAACTCCCATTGTCAGAAGCACCTCGCCGAAATATACGTCGTAGCCCAGTACCTGATAATGGAAACCGAACTGAAAGATCCCGCCCAGAAGATAACGGCTCACCAATGTAATGGCCGTGGCATTGGCCCAGATTATTGCAAAATAAACCAGAATAAGGAACCACGCGCTAAGGTAACCGTGATCATATCCGAAAAGTTTGCTGGCATAGGTCAGAGTACCGCCGGAATCCGGATATCTGTTGAGCAGATAGTGGTAGTTCATACCGATAATGAGCATGATCACCGCACCGATGGAAATACCGATGGCAGTTCCGAGAGGACCGGCTCCGGGTAGAAAGGTGGTACCCGGCATAACAAAGGATCCCCAGCCTACCGCACATCCAAAGGATAACGCCCAAACCGACAGGGGCGAAAGATATTTACCAAGCTTACTGTTGTCAGACTTCGTAAAAAGGCCCAATATCCAACCTCCTTTTGTACCTGCTCCTGATCAAGTAAACGCCGATCGGATCGGTATTTACTTAACTTTGATCTGGGACAAAACCTCTCCGATAGCGTCCTCGATAACAAGATCTGCAAATGCATCACGGCCGGTAGACTGCTTATTGATGACAACCAGATGATCTCCCCGGAAATAGTCGATCAGTCCGGCAGCAGGATAAACAACAAGAGAAGTGCCCCCGATGATCAGCATATCTGCTGTACGGATCGCATCTATTGCTCCGCTCATAACATCCTGATCCAGCCCCTCTTCGTACAAAACAACATCAGGTTTAACGTGTCCGCCGCACTTGGGACACTTGGGTTCAAGTACGCCATCGGACTTACACTGTCTGATAAAATCAAGGTCATAGAACTCATGGCAGCTTGTGCAGTAGTTGCGAAGGACACTGCCGTGAAGCTCGTATACAGTCTTACTTCCCGCTGCCTGATGAAGGCCGTCGATATTCTGGGTGACAACAGCCTGAAGCTTACCTGCCTGCTCCAACTCCGCAAGTTTTTTGTGAGCTGCATTGGGTTCGATTCCCTCGAGGATAAGCTTGTCATAGTAGAATTTAAAGAATTCCGGCTTGTGAGTCACGTAAAAGCTGTGGGAAAGCATAGTCTCGGGAGGATAGTCGTACTTCTGATTGTAGAGGCCGTCTACACTGCGGAAATCCGGAACGCCGCTCTCGGTGGAGACACCGGCACCTCCAAAGAACACTATTCGGTTGCTCTCGTCGATCATCTTTTGCAGCTGTTCGATCTTTTCCATATCTGCCATTTAAATTCCCCCCTTTATTAAAGTTATGGAAACGCCGATCAAAGCGCCTCCCTAGAATCCGTACAGTTTTTGAACCTCATCCGTATATGATCCGTCGGAGTTCATAAGTATGAGCGGCGGTTCCACCGCAAGACGGGGTTTTCCGCCCCGAGCACCCTCTATGAGGACCATGGAAGGTTCCTTGTCGGTTCGCGGATAAACCATGCGAAGACGCTTGGGCTCAAGGCCTGCTGCCCTCATCTCCCACATCAGATCTACCAGCCGAAAAGGCCTGTGCACAAAGTAGCATCTGCCTCCGGGAACCAACAATGCAGCAGTAGATCTGACAAGGTCCGAAAGCGTACATAATATCTCATGTCTCGCTATGGCCTTGGCATCCTGTGGATTGGTGATGCCGTGATCCGCTATCATATAGGGCGGATTGGATGTCACCACCTCGAAGCATGATCTCCCGAGGATCTCCGGTGCCTTGACTATATCTCCGCAAACAATGGATATACGATCGGAAAGCCCGTTATATCTCACACTGCGCTCAGCCATGTCAGCACTCCCAGGCTGGATCTCAAGTCCGATATAGGACTCACCATGCTGATGAGCCTCCATAAGGATCGGAATGATCCCTGTGCCGGTCCCGAGATCAACCACTCGATCGGCCGGCTTTTGTACCGAAAAATGCGCAAGCAGTACCGCATCCATCCCGAAGCAAAACCTTCCGGGATCCTGGATGATGTACCGCCCGCTTATCTGCAGGTCATCAAGCCTCTCGCCCTGATGGACAAGATCACTGTTTCCTGTCTCTGTTGTAGGGACGGTATCCGCCATTTCTCCTGCCTTTATCCTTATTGTTATCTCTGGATTCGGACTCATCTGTCCGATCATTATCGTCACGTTTTCTGTGGTCGCGCTTTTGACCTCTGTCTCCACGATCGCCTCTGCCGCGCTTTTGGCCTTTTTCTCCGCGGTCATTACCATCACCGCGCTCGGTCTTTTCACCCCGATCGCCTCTGTCGCCCCGATCTTTTCTGTCACGCCTGTCTCTATGGTCTCTTCGAGACTTTTTCTCCTCACTGCGACGCTGTTCTCCGGACTCCTGAGCCGGTGTATCGGCTTCAAACTCTGTAAGTTCAGCTTCTTCAGCCTCTGCTGCCTGCTGTGCCTCCCGCTCACGAAGCATTGCGATACGCTTTTTCTTGGGGATGAACTCAAGATCATCAACGCTGAATTCCCGGATCTCGCGTACATCCTTTTCCTCGAAAAGGACTGCCACTCTCTGGCGAAGGATATCAAGACCGGTAACCACGCCCTCCTCGCCATCGGCAGTGATGGCACCGTCGCCACGACCGGGCATTTTTTTGTTAAGATACTCGTAAGTCTCCTCCTCGTTGGTCAGGCAGCACATAAGCCTGCCGCAAACTCCGGAGATCTTGGTGGGATTAAGAGAAAGATTCTGCTCCTTGGCCATCTTGATGGAAACCGGTGCAAAATCCGTAAGGAAGGATCTGCAGCAAAGCTCCCTTCCGCAAATGCCCACGCCACCCAGGATCTTAGTCTCATCTCGGACTCCTATCTGGCGAAGCTCAATTCGGGTACGGAAGATAGCTGCCAGGTCCTTGACCAGGTCTCTGAAATCAACCCTGCCGTCGGCAGTAAAATAAAAAAGAAGCTTGGATCTGTCAAAAGCGTACTCCGTCTGGACCAGCTTCATCTCCAGACCTCTCTCTCGGATCTTTTCCTTGCCTGTTACGAAAGCCTCTGCCTCCTTTTCCCTGTTCTCACTTGCGATCTGCTCATCCTCGGCCGTCGCAACTCTGGTGATCTCCTTGAGGGGGAGCTTGAGCCTCTCCTCCTCCATATCCGTGGGAGGGATGGTAACCGTTCCCATCTCCTGTCCCTGGCTGGTATCTACGATAACGTGGTCTCCGATACGGATCTCCAGCTCACCGGGATCAAAGTAGTAACTCTTGCCGGTATTACGAAATCGGACTCCGACTATTTTTGGCATAAAATCAATCTCTCCTGTCTATTAATATATGGCGGTCTTAGTCCCGCGGCAAAAACGAATCAAAAAGGTTGAGCATCACAAGCTCTATATCCACTGCCGCTGCGAGGTGCCGCCTTGCAACCTCAACGCCCCTAAGGGCTCTGTCTATATCCTCGAAGCTCATGGCTTCGGCCATGTCTTTTAGGGCATATTCTTGTTTATCATAGCACAAGTCGCCTTTTTTTGCACCCGTCTTATAAAAAAGAACGTCCCGGAGCCACTCTCCGATGAGGTCAACATACTCACCTGCCAAAGCGCGATCCTTGCCGATGGTTCCGATAAGGGGCATCCATTCATAGGCTCCTTTTTCATGAAATCCGCTCAAAAGTCCTATAACGGACTCGCGCCTTTGTCTGTATCCGGAATCCTCACTCTGCCTTATGGCACGGCCAACATTACCAAAGGCAAAGGATGCGTTTTCCTGAGCCTCGGCATCGGTGATCTCATAATTCTGCTTCAGATACGAAACAATACGACTCGTAGCAACCGGGCGGAAGGGCATCTCCACACACCTTGATAAAATGGTGGGGATCATCATCCTCCGGTTGGCGCAAAGAAGGATTGAAATGACATATGACGGAGGCTCCTCAATAGATTTGAGCAAAATATTCTGAACCTGCTCGCTGAGGGTGTGAGCCTCCTCTATGATGTAGATCTTGTATTTGCTCTGATAAGGGCGGGTCTGCATATCCCCCACCACTTTTGATCTTGCGTAATCCGAAACCTTGCGGTCAGGGGCATCTCCGGGCCTGAAGAAAATAATGTCCGGATGATTGAGGCTGTCCGCCTGACGACAGCTATGGCAGGTACCGCAGGGCCTTGTCTCGCCGGGAGCTTTTTCCTCACACAAAAGAGCCTGGGCAAAAGCCCGGGCCATCATAAGCTTTCCCATACCTTCCTCTCCTGTGAAAAGATAGGCATGGGAAATTTTACCGCTTTTTATTGCTGACTCAAGGTGGGTCTTAATATCCTCCTGACCCAGAACATCATCAAAGTACATCTTTTATCCTCTTATACGAAATCGGACCGGAAATGTCCGAAAACAGACTCCTATGTTGAAATATCCAAAAGAAGTCCTCTTATCTCATCGACCCTTCCCAGGATGGAAAGATGGTCTTTCTCATCCGCAACCAGCTCCTGAGCCAGTTCATCCAGATTTTTATCCACAAGTTTGACCATGCCGTAAACCCTGTGTCTCCCTCTGCGATCCAGGAAATTCTCCCTGGAAAAAGAATGGGAGCGGTTGACTACCTCATTGACGAATTCCTTGACAAGGCTGCGATACTTTTTCATATCACGAATATCCATGTGCTCAGAGATCCGCTTGCCCTGCTCGTCGATCTGCCCCATGAGCTTGGTAAGTTTCTCCTGGAGATCGTGGTCCTCTATTTTGGAAGCAAGGGTGAACTTGAACTTGCCGTCGGACTCCTTGACTTCTTTGTTTTCCTGCACCGGCACCGGTGTTGCGATCTGATTTACACGTATATCCATATTTCGACCTCTCAGCCTTATCAGGCGGTTGCTCTGAGTAAGATCCCTATGTATCTGTTACAGATTCTGCTCCACATAAGACGTGATCCTGCCAAGGCACCGCTTGAGATTATCATTCATGAATCTGGTTTCTATGCCGGCAACTTTGAGGTTTTCCTCGGAAAAGTCCATGGCATCGGAAAGGAACCTGCGGCACATTTCCTCATACTTGGGGTTAGACTGCTTGCGCTCCCGACCCAAGGCCCTGGAAAGACGCAGACCATCGTCTATCTCTATATATATCGGCACAACCTGAGATTTTGAATAGTAGGAACATAAACTGGTGTAAACGGGAAGCGTCCCAATGAGGGCATAGTTACTGCTTTCCAGATCGACCTGGCCATCGTCTACCGTGAAATAATCCCATTTACCGTGCATGGTATCGTAGGTACGCTTTTCTATAACAGTACCGGATGCGATAAGTTCCTCCATACGGGCCCTGTCACAAAAATGATACTCGTCCCCCTCCACTTCTCCGGTCCTTATGGGACGGGTGGTGTAGGGGATGATCTTTTTAAGGCCCAGCCTCTCATTTGCCAGAAGCTCACGAAGGATCGTATCCTTGCCGGTGCCGCTTTTTCCCATTATACAAAATATCTTTCCCATTTTTAATCCTATATAATACGCCTGGCCATATAAAATCTTTCATGCTATCGTAGCTCGCTTAGATCCTCGGGCCAGATCTTGACATTTACCTGATTCTGTCGGCACCCTCGTCAAAGCTTCATCCGGGCGCTTTCCTCGTGGATTTGCCATCCGTGGCAAATCCTGCCTCTCAAGCGGGTCTGACCACGATAATCTAGCGCTCACTACCCAAAGCATGCAAGATTATAAATGGCCAGGCTTACAAAACCTATGCTAAAAATGCTTGATCAGTAATTCAGTGAAAAATCGTCACACAAGCTGGTCATAACCAGTGCCTCGTGGGACAGCACGCGTTCAGGCTCTACATGATATTCAGTGCGCAGGATCTGAGCCACCTCTTCTCCCGTAAGTCCATCACCTGAGATCACCAGCTTGCCGGGATCCACCGCCACGTAATCCACTCCCGTGGCGTCGGCCGGCCCACTTCGCATATAATCACGATAGTCTCGAAGCTTAAGCTTTTTCCAACTGCGGGCCTCGTCATAAAGCCTCTCAAGTTCGGAAGCATACTTGATGAAAGCCTGCTGCCCCCGCTGTTCCAGATAATCCATGCACCGCTCGATACCTGCCATAAGGATATAGGAAGGAGATGATGTTTCAAATACGTCCATCCATCTGCGAACCTCCCTCTCCCTGATCCTGCTTCCCTCCGGGATCAGGATGCATGAGGTCTGAGTAAATGCAGGCAACGTCTTGTGCAGAGACGTAATGACCGCATCCGCTCCCTGATGTGCGGGATGATCCGGAAAATAGGGATGAAATCCCAAATGCGCGCCATGGGCCGCATCAACGATAAGGGGGACTCCCCTCTCATGGCAGATCTCCGACAATTTTTTTATATCATAACACTCGCCGTTGTATCCCGGTGATGTGACGATCACCGCACCGGCTCTCGCGCCGGCAGCAAGCCAATCTGCAAGTCCTATCTCAGACGCCTCCCTTAGGCTCATGGCGTGATCCACACTTCTGTGGCGCTCAAAGCTCACAACTCCGGTACCTCTGCTGGGAACCGCGGCATGAATGCAGGCAAGATTTCCTGCAGTGGAGCCATTGACGGAGATTATGGCCGTCTTTACCCTGTAGATCCGGGCGATACGATCCTCCAGATCCTTGATAAGTCCCTCCGGATGGTGAAGGTCGTCAAATCCTTCGATCTCGGTAATATCTATGGAATACGGATCCGGAAATCCAAGACTTACTCTCTTGTGTCCCGGCATATGCCCTGGATAGGCACCGTTTTTTGCATGATCTGTCAGCGCCGTAAGCAAAGGCCCGTATCCTATTTCGGACTCACTGTCTCCTTTTCCCCCGTTGTTTGCAAATAACTCCCCAAACATTTTTATAAAAACCTTTCCAGATCGGGCATCCAATCGCCCATAAATACGGTGTCGGACTCAAGCGCTTCCCATACCGGAAGTATGAACCCGGACAATACTCTGTGAACATCCCCCCAGGACGGCTCTTTGATACGCTGCCTGCGAAGAAGGACTTTCCACCTTTTTTTCATATATACGCTGTGTCTGTATGACTCGAAAATCTGCCGTCTTCTGGCATCCGGCACAAGACCTGCTGCCTTAAGCTCCTCACGAAGCCGCTCTCCGGCGTCGCGCCCATCCATGGCACACTCTCGAAGCAGCTCATAAAGATAGATGTAGGGCTCCATTTCTGCGATAAGCTCCAGCTCGTTCATTATATGAAAAGCCAGGGTTGCAGCCCTTTTTTCAGCGGGATATCTGAAATAACCAAGCCTTTGTCCCGGCACGAAAGAAAGGTCCATCACCAGTGACTCCGGCCTCATCCGCTCCCCCTGAACATCCACGATATGAAGTGTCAGTGGCACATAAACCCCCTCCCGCTCGGTTTTGAGCCTGAGAGTGAGCCTGCCGGGCTCGATCTGACGCTCCGCATCAACCATTATAGGCTGTTCCTGAAGCAGCAGTTCTTTTTTCAAAAAGTTCAGAAAATAGCGGCTCCACTCCTCATTCATGGCGCTTCCGGGTCTGGGACCACCCTCACCAGTATCTCCCTCCTCAGGGCAGTAGGCCAGGACAAGGCCCCAGTCAAGCCTGTGGATAGGCTGGGATGCGTCCAGCTTTGATGGTGAAAGCAGCCAGATATACTTTCCAAAGTCCGAAGAAATGGTGGCAGCAAAGATCCGCTGGGCCATTTCCCACACAAAAGTCTCTTTTTTCATCAGAGCCATACTCCTATTACCGCCCGCACCCTTGAAGTAACCTTGCGCTTTGCCGCAAAATCCATGAGTGCTGCGATGTCCTTGGTCTCGTCTCCTATGTATGCCAAAAGTCCCTGACGGAAAAGCTCGCGGCTGATCTTTTCCTCATATTTGAGCAGGTCGCAGGCCAGGCGGTCTTTTGAATAAATGCCCATGGTGTGGCCGGCGATCTCTATCTCCTCCCGTCCCATTTCCAGGACCGCAGGCTCGGTGTAATAAGGTTCAACTACCGGATACTCCAGCTTAAAACGGGATTTTGACACGTTTTTGCTGATGGCAATGCTCCAGCCGTAGGGGCGTTCCTTGAGATATCCGTGATAATAAAGAGCGCTTTCCATAGTCAGGACCCCGTCGGGAAAAAGTGAGGGTACCAGCTGCTCCTCCGTGTATTTTTCATTGGGATAGGTGTAGTACCCACTTTTTATACGCCTTAACTGGCCGTGGTCAACAAAATAATTGATGCGCCTGTAGTCCACACCGCGGTCAATGATCGCTGCCGTGCGGGCAAAACCGCCGCCCTTGTCGATCTCCTCATATATTATATCAAGGTCATAGACCCTTTTTTCTTCTCTGTCCATGGGAAAAGGATTTGCCATATCTGCCCCTCGCATTGTTTTGGATTGGTAAATTCTTACTAATTATACGTTTTAGACCCTGGGAAGTCAACCGGATGACTTACGCAAAATCAACTTGTATTATTCTCATATATAGGGTAAACTTGAAAAGACATTTTGACATGTCGCATTTGTCGTATAATAAATAGAGTTTTGTTTACAAAACTCTTGCGCCGAGCGCGGTTGTATTAACAACAGTATTCCATTCGCGCGAGTGCGCATCCAAAACGGAGGTTTTATGTCAGACCAGACACTACTCCCCCAGCATAATACGCCGTCCAGAGCGGAGTGCGAAAAGCAGATACGCCGCATTCTCATGACGGAAGTGCTGCAACAGGGAAGCAACCAGCATTTCAAGGGCGCAAAGGATTTCATGAACTACTTTGAGTCCCTTTATCCCGCATCGGGGGCGCTGACCAAGCAGGTCCAGCGAGCCATCAAGTCCATGGATATGCCCCGGGATGCTCACGGATTTTTCATTATCGATAAAACAAAGCCGCAGATGTCACAGGATCTGGAGATCTCGGACATCATGGAGCGGGCGGACGCCAGACAGGTTGATATAGAAGGGGCGGAGCTGCTTTTTCTTGAGGCAGACCCTACCTATCAGGACTATCTTATGCTGCTTATCCGTCAGTCCCGTACTCTGGCCGGAAAATACATTACCGTTTTCCCCTCATCCAGAGGCCTTGTTTTTCTGACAACCAATAAAAGCGGTCTCTCAGCAATACTCAATCATCTGAGAGACCTTGGCACAAGCGATTAGGAGGCATGTGTTTATGAAAAAGAAAAGTTTGGGAACCCTCCTTTTAGCGGGTGCACTTCTTGTTACTTCGACAATTCCTGTCATGAAAGTGGAAGCTTCAAACTCCTGGCCGAATTCCGTCGCCTGCGAATCTCGAAGCGCTATCGTTATGGTACAGGAAACCGGCACGGTCTTATTTGAGAAAAACGCTGACGAAAAGCACTATCCTGCCAGCATTACCAAGATCCTTACTGCTCTCGTAGCCCTGGAGCACAGCAAGCTGGACGAGACCGTGACCTACTCACAGCTGGCGGTTTCCCAGAGCGCAGGCGGAACTTCAAGCATCTGGCGAGATGTGGACGAGCAGATGACAATGGAGGATAGCCTTTACGGAATGATGCTGGAATCGGCCAACGAGTGCGCATGGGCCATCGGCGAGCACTGCGGCGGCGGAGATATCCAGGTCTTCCTTGATATGATGAACGACAAGGCCAAAGAGCTGGGCTGTAAGAATTCCCATTTCAACAACCCCAACGGCCTTCCCGACGAGGATCACTGGACCAGTGCCAGAGACATGGCTCTTATTTCACGGGCTGCCTACGCAAATCCCGAATTTGCTAAGATCACCGGCACCAGGACTTACACCATCCCTCCCACCAATAAACATGATGATCCCACTTATCTCAACAATCATCACTGCATGCTGAATTATTACAAGACAAATCAGTATCTTTACGATTACTGTGTGGGCGGAAAGACCGGCTACACAGTGGCAGCAGGCAATACTCTTGTAACCTACGCCCACAAAGACGGCATGACTCTGATCGTGGTGATCCTTAAATCAACTAAGCCTCTGCACTGGACGGATACTATCAGACTCTGCGATTACTTTTTTGATAACTACGAGGTAAAAAGCGCTGCGGAAGTTACGGATTTTTCCTCCACTGAGCCTGATTCAAGCTTTGGAAAACTTGCTGATTCAGACACCGCTTTGATCGAAGTCGACAAAGACGACAAGATCGTACTTCCCAAAAAGGCGAAAAAGAAAAAGGTGGAATACACCATTTCACCTGCCACGGAAGATTCTCCCGAAAACGCTGTAGGTACAGTTTCCTACACTTACGAAGATCACGATATCGGCACCGCTACCATTTATGCCAGTGAAACTTCATCTCGAGCCTATCCTTTCCACAATATGGACGGTGAAGAATCCGCAGACGGTAGTGAAAACCAGAATAAAAACAGTTCCGGCTTCATCCAGATCAATGTTCCTCTGGTGCTGGGTATTACAGTTGGATTTATCGCATTGGTAGTGCTTTTCACCATAGGCATCAGAAAGTTAATCATTTATGCCCGTGAAAAGCATCGTAATCACAAATATACTAAGCCGCGAAAAACTCACTATCGCGAGATCCATCGAGATAAAGGGCGCAGAAAAAGACGCCGATAGTCAGCGCCTTTTTGCAATAAGCTTATAAATAGGATTTCCCAGAGCGGAAAATTTAGCCTCATATTCCGTCATTACATTGCCCGGGTTCATGTCATCATCATGATGCAGATCCCGGGTTGTTTTTATGAGATCAAAGTCCGGGAAGGCCTCAATCTCCTCAATAGAGAAGTCGAAAAGCGCTTCATTATCGGTCTTAAACTCGATAAGCCCCTCCACCGGCAAAAGATCTGCATAGATCTGAAGGAACCTGTGATGCGTAAGCCTCCTCTTGTCGTGGCGGGCTTTGGGCCAGGGATCCGAAAAGTTCAGATAGATCCGGTCTATCTCGCCGGGCTTGAAAAAGGTAGGCATATTACCGGCATCCTCGCAAAGGAAGCGAAGATTTGAAGGCTCCTCACCACCCATGCGAAGAAGGGCCTTGTACATAACTGATTCGTACCTCTCGATCCCCAGATATGCGATGTCCGGATTACGACGAGCCATCTCGGTAATAAAGTGGCCCTTGCCCATGCCGATCTCAATGTGGAGCGGAGCGGATGCACCATCTGATCCCGGGTTCCAGGGCTGGGACTTCCAAGCGCCCATAAGGGATACGGGATCTTGGATGCAGATGGGGCTGGCCTCTACCGCCGGGCGGGCCGCAGGAATGTTTCTTAGTCTCAA
>JAEELH010000023.1 GCA_016288825.1 Lachnospiraceae bacterium
ACTTTGTAAAAGAAAGAACGCCACATTTGATGAAGCTAGGGAATATGTCAAGATGCTTTCATCTGAGTGCGTAATTAAAGGGGATATCTGTGATATGTCTGATCCGGATGCTTTTAGCAGCAGAATGTCAAAGACAGACATTCTTATCAATGCCACCAATGTTGGAATGGGAGCGGATGACAGAAGCCCGGTGGAAAAGGAACTTCTTCGCAGGGATATGTTTGTTTGCGATATCATTTATGATCCTCAGGAAACCAGGCTTTTGAAGGACGCTGCGTCTATTGGAGCAGGAACCGCCAACGGTCTTGGCATGCTGTTATACCAGGGGGCAGAGTCATTTAGGATCTGGACAGGTGAAGAAATGCCCATTTTAGAGATAAAAAAGACCATTTTTCAGTAACTTATGCAGTCTTGACAAGTCCATTCCAAAATCTTATTATGGAAAAGCTGACAAATTCAGCGGTTTTTCCTATTTTTAGATATGATCCATGGAGGTTGTTATGGATATTATTATAGATTTTTGTAAAAAGAATATAAAATATATTTCTGCCGGCGGTGTTGGTGTCCTTATGATCATTATGCTTTGTTTTGGTGCCTTTTCCAAGGGGGGCGACAAGCAAGCAGCAGAAGGCGATAATGTCGTTGTTGATGATGGTGCTTCACTGGTACAGGAAAAGGAGGACTCGGCAGTTTACAAGCTGATCTCCGATTATTATACGGCTTATGCTGCAGGAGATGTTGATACACTTGCTACTCTTGCTGATCCCATATCAGACTTTGAAAAGAGTTATATTGCATTCCTTTCGGATTATCTTGAGGCGTATGAGATCAATGAGATCTATTCACAGCCCGGTGTTTCCGATGATGATCTGTTGGTTTCAGTCAATGAAAATATGAAGTTCAAGGACATCAAGAGCGTAGCTCCGGGTATGGACTTTTTCTATGTGGTAAAGTCTGATGACGGATCCTACAAGATCGACAACAGATATTCTACCTTCAATATGCAGAGCCATGAGCTGGATATGGATCCTCAGGTTACTGCCGTTATTGCCAGATTCGAGCAGCAGGATGACCTTGTTGAGCTTCAGGATGAGATCCAGAGCAGCTACAACGAGACATCTATTTCAGACAAGGACTTTAATACTTTTATGACCTCAACCATCCAGGAGGCTACATCCAAGTGGAAGGACAGTTACAACGAGGAGCAGGCTAAGGCTGAGGAAGAGGCTAAAAAGAAGGAAGAGGAAGAAGCTAAAAAGGCTGAGGAAGAGGCTAAGGCAGCTGAGGAAGAGGCCAAGAAGGCTGAAGAAGAGGCCAAGGCGGCCGAGGAGGACCAGCAGGAGGAAGCCGAAGCCGAGGATGAAGACGACGGCAAGGAATACGTTTATACAACAGACAAGATCAATATCCGAAAGGGTACCACAGTAGAATCCAGAGTTCTCTACACTGTCAAGAAGGGTAAAAAGCTCGAGAAACTTGGCAAAGAGGGTGATTGGATCAAGGTTAAGTACAAGGGTAAGACTGGATATGTTAGAAGCCTTTACGTTACAGACAAGGACCCTAAGGCCATTGAAAAGGGCAATACCATAACCATCAAGGAGACCATCAATATCCGTCAGAAGAAGTCAACGGATTCTCCCAAGGTTGCGATCGTTAACAAGGGAGACAAGGTCAAGATCCTTTCTGTCGGTAAGACCTGGACCAAGGTTAAATACAAGAGTCACAAGGGATACATCAAGACCAGTCTACTTAAGTAAATTACGACGGGAGCTGCAACAGTGGCTCCCGTTTCAAGTATTTGGGAAATACCATGGAAGAAAAAGGTATAAGGATAAACAAGTTTTTGTCCGAATACGGACTTTGTTCAAGGCGGGAAGCAGACAGACGGATAGAAGCCGGACGCGTCACAATAGACGGAGTCGTGGCTGATACAGGTCAGAGAGTCATGCCTGATTCTGTGGTCATGGTTGACGGTGTTGAGATAGAAAGAAAGCACACCGACGTGTGTATCATGCTCAACAAGCCGCCGGGAATCGTTTGTACGGCCAGTAAAAAGGATCCGGATAATATCATAGACTTTGTGGGATACCCGGAGAGGATCTATCCCATTGGAAGGCTGGATAAGGCTTCCAGAGGGCTTATCCTTTTGACCAATGACGGTGATCTGGCCAACAGACTTACTAAGACCTCTGAGTCTCATGAAAAGGAATATGAGGTTACGGTCGATCATGATATCACCGAGGATTTTATAAGGCGGATGTCTGCCGGTGTTTATCTTCCTGAACTTGATAGGACTACCATCAAGTGTCGGGTGAGTCGCCTTTCGGACCGAAGCTTTTCCATAGTTCTTATTCAGGGACTCAATCGTCAGATCCGACGCATGTGTCACGAATTGGGCTATGAGGTAGTGGACCTCTATCGAACACGGATCAATGATCTGAGACTCGAGGATCTCCCGGAGGGCACCTGGCGTGAACTGTCTGTATTTGAACGAATAAATTTGCTTTAATCATTAAAGTAGTATAAAAGGTATAAAAATATGGATGATGAAATAAAACGCATAGAGGACCTCCGTAAGACCCTCGAGTATCACAGCACAAAATATTATGATGAGGATGCTCCGGAGATCTCCGATTACGAATATGACATGCTAATGCAGGAGCTTCGCGCCCTTGAGGCAAAACATCCCGAGAGTGTCAGCGCTACTTCACCTACCCAGCATGTGGGCGGAACCGCTAAGCGGAAGGCGGGCCAGCTGGTGCGCCATAATGTACCCATGCTGTCTTTGCAGGATGTTTTCTCCAAAGAGGACGTGGACAATTTTGTTAATGAGATGCGCTCTGCATTTGAGGAACCGGAATTTGTTGTAGAATATAAGATCGATGGCCTTTCCATGACTCTTCGTTATGAGAACGGAAATCTTGTAATGGCTGAGACCAGAGGAGACGGTATTGAGTTTGGTGAGGATGTAACAGCCAATGCTAAGATGATCCCGGATGTACTTAGTACGATTTCGGACGCACCGGAGTATCTTGAGATAAGAGGCGAGGTCTATATGACTGAGGCCGATTTTGAAAAGACCAATGAGCTTCAGGAACTTGACGGTAAAAAACTTTTTGCCAATCCCAGGAACTGTGCTGCAGGAACTCTGAGACAGTTGGATCCGGAGGTGGTTGCAAGACGCGGCCTGTCCATGTTTATCTTCAACCTTCAGGAAGTAAGAGGTATGAGTTTTGACACCCATTCCCAGTGTTATGATTTCCTTAGCAGCAGGGGAGTCAGGATAATCGAGGATTATCGTATCTGTCATACAGCTGATGAAGTATGGGATGCTATCTGCGCCATAGGAGAAAAGCGCGGAGATCTGAAATACGACATAGACGGTGCGGTAGTTAAGCTTAATTCCTATGCACAGCGCCAGCAGCTGGGTCAGACTGCCAAGGTACCCAGATGGGCTGTTGCTTATAAGTATCCTCCGGAGGAAAAAGAAACTGTCATCCGTGACGTTGAGCTTTCGGTTGGACGTACAGGAAGGATCAATCCCACTGCGGTATTTGATACCATCAGGCTTTGCGGTACCAGCGTATCCCGTGCAACCCTTCATAACCAGGATTTTATTGATGAGCTGGGGATCGGCATAGGTGATACGGTCCTTGTGTATAAATCGGGAGAGATAATCCCCAAGATCCGTTCTGTTGTTAAGGAAAAGCGACCCGAAGGCACGACGGATTTCAAAATACCCGATACCTGTCCGGCCTGTGGACAAAAGACTTACAGGCTTCTTGATTCAGCAGATATAAGGTGTATCAATCCCCTCTGTCCGGCCCAGCAGGTGAGGAGCATCATCAACTTTGTAAGTCGTGATGCCATGGATCTTAAGGGATTCGGAAGTGCGGCTATAGAAAGCCTTTGCGAAGAGGGATATGTATCATCCATTGCGGATCTTTACAGACTGTCAGATCATCGTGACAAGCTGATCCAAGAGGGTATCCTGGGCAGAGAAAAAAATACGGATAAGCTTTTGGGTGTCCTTGAAGATTCTAAAAAGAAAAGTGCAGAGCATCTTTTATGCGGGCTTGGTATCGCCAATGTCGGCAAGAATGCTGCAAAGATCCTGATGGAAAAGTTTCACAACATGGATGCGCTTATGTCTGCGGGCATGGAGCAGCTGATGGAAACAGACGAGATAGGAGAGGTTTCCGCACGATGTATCTATGATTATTTCAGAAGTGAGTCCGGAAGCAGACTTATATCCGAACTCGGACAACTTGGCCTTCGAATGGATAGTGACCTTGAGGCAGTAGCGGACGGCGTCTTTTCCGGGAAGACACTTGTTATCACCGGAACCCTTCCCACACTTTCACGCAAGGAAGCTTCGGAACTTATCGAGAAAAACGGAGGCAAAGTTTCCGGAAGTGTCTCCAAGAAGACGGATTATCTTCTTGCGGGAGAAGCAGCCGGAAGCAAACTTACAAAAGCTAATGAACTCGGTATCACGGTCATTACAGAAGAGAAACTTAGGGAAATGATAGGAGAGTAACATGCCGATCAACACATCAAACGATCTTCCCGCAAAGGAGATCCTGGAAAAAGAAAACATTTTTGTTATCAATGAGGAGCGGGCTATCCATCAGGATATCCGTCCTATAGAGATCGCTATATTGAACCTGATGCCTCTTAAAGAGGATACGGAGCTGGCACTGCTTAGGTCTCTTTCAAATACGCCTCTTCAGGTCAATGTTTCTTTTATGACAACGGAGTCACATGAGTCTAAAAATACTTCAAGGAGCCACTTGAATAAGTTTTACGAGACTTTTGACGATGTACGGGATCAGACTTTTGATGGACTTATCATAACAGGTGCTCCGGTAGAACTTATGGAGTATGAAGAGGTTGACTACTGGGGAGAACTGGAGCAGATATTTGACTGGAGTTCTACTCACGTGACATCGACCCTGTTTTTGTGCTGGGGTGCCCAGGCTGGTCTGTATCATTTTTACGGGATCAAAAAGCATATCCTTCCTGCCAAGGTATTCGGAGTGTTTCCTCATAGGGTTTCTCACCGTAAGATCCCGTTGGTACGCGGATTTGATGATATTTTTTATGCACCTCACAGTCGCAATACGGACATTGATACCGAAGCCCTTAAGGCAAAGGATGACATAATCATTTTGGCAGAATCCGATGAGGTTGGAGTTTTCCTTGCAATGAAGGAGGACGGAAGCCAGATATTCGTAATGGGTCATCCGGAATATGACAGGTATACTCTTGATAAGGAGTACAAGAGAGATCTGGGCAAGGGCATTGATATTGCTCTTCCCAAGAACTATTATCCGGATAATGATGTAAATAAAAAGCCCCTCCTTCAGTGGAGAGGCCATGCCAATACTTTATATACAAACTGGCTTGATTACTATGTATATCAGAACACTCCTTACGAGCTTAATCAGATAGTAAGAAAATGATCCGAGAGAAACGCTGAGTTGATCAGCGTTTCTTTTTTTAAGCTGTTTCCTCTGCCAGATTGCGAACCTTGAGGAAGGCTCCGGAAACGGCAGGAACTGCAAGGATAACAACTGTAGCTATCATCTCAGGTACGATGTAGGTAGCATTGTAGCCAAGGGTGTATACCATGGGATTTGTTCCTTCGGGAGCATATGAAGCGAAGAATACATATCCGGAGATCACGTGGCAGATATATCTTCCGGCAACACCGATGATGTAACCGGGAAGGAAGCCTTTGGGACGCTTAGCAAATAAACCGCTGAGACCGAGAGCGCCGAAGGCAAGAGGGTAGTCCAGGATGACCTGAAGGGGATGGTAGATATAGGGTCCAAGGATCAGCTGGAGGATACCGTAGGCGATGCCTGCCATAACACCTACCCTTGTGCCGTATACATAGCCGATAAAGCAAATAAAGAGCATAGAGAAAAGGGTGATGGATCCGCCATAGGGAAGGGATGAAAACTTGATAAAGGATGCAACAGTGGCAAGGGCAATAGCAGCAGCGCAAAAGGCGATCTCTTTTGCTGACATTTTCTGCTTGTTGTCTTTTTTCAATGCAAGGATAAGAAGCATTGCGCCAAGCATGAGAATGGTGAGGGCGACGTAGCCCGGGATGGTGAGGATGTACTCGTAGGATTCCTCTGACCAATTAAGAAAGAATGACATAAAAAAACCTCCTGACTGTGACTGATTCTCGCCAGGGGATCATAGAAAGATTCAAGCTTCCTTACGCCGGTACTAACCGGATCAAGTAAAGGGTATCATCTCAGCCCGGAAACCGGGCACCCCTAGCTGACTATATGAACACAGGAACTATAGCACTTTGACTTTGTAATGTCAAATGTTTATAATTGTATTGCTGTGTATTTTTAGTAAAAACAACAGTGAATATTTAGGAGGCTTATATTTATGTTTTGTGAAAACTGTGGAAACAAGCTTAAGGACGATGATGTATTTTGTCCCGAGTGTGGTGCCAAGATAATCCATGTTGCTCCCGCGGAGCCTGATGAGTCACCTACAGTGGCCGAGGCTGTAGCACAGGAGAATATGATGGAAGATGTTGCGGAACTTATGGCAGAGGAGTCCCTCTCCAAGTCTGTTGAGGAGATCAACCCCGAGGCTTCGGAAGTGCCGGATGTACCGGAAGTTCCTGAAAAACCGGAAACACCTGAGACGGCAGTTATACCCGAGGTTACTGTGTTACCCGAAATACAGCAGGTTACCTTCGAACAGCAGCCTCAGCCGCAGCCCCAGGCTACATATCAGCAACCCCAGCCCCAGCCCCAGGCTACGTATCAGCAGCCTCAGCAGGCCCAGACTACGTATCAGCAGCAGGGATACCAGCAGCCCCAGGGTGCGTATCACCAGAGCGCACCGGCGGAAAAGAAGCCTGTAAGCAAGGGCCTGATCATCGGTATAGTAATACTTGTTCTGGCTATTATCGGCGGTTTTGTAGCATTCATGCTCTTCAGTAACAGGAAGTCATCCATC
>JAEELH010000024.1 GCA_016288825.1 Lachnospiraceae bacterium
AAAACTCTTTCCACTGTCGCTACAGTTCTCCCGTCGCATTGGAGAAATCTAATATTTTTACGGGATTCGTACTCAAAATCAAGCTCGGTCTTCATGATGGAAAGCATGAGCAAAAGTACTTCCTCGCTTGGCGAATATGCCCAGGTAACCTGAACATAATCCTCCGGCTCCTCCATAAGGAGGGCCCCGTTGACCTTGCCGTCACTGAAGCAGACCAGGCTTCCCTCTGAGAATCTCCGGGTGTCTACAGACATGTCCGGAAACTGGAGTGTCTCATCATGAGGCGAAGACTCCACAAAGTTTTCGATCACTTCCTGATCCACCTCATCAAGGTACTTTACTATGTTGCCCCTCCTGACAGAGCCCTCCAGCCTGGGTCTTTCCAGATTGCCGAGTTTGCCCTCGGCAATGGTGTATCTGCTTTCCTCTCTGGAAAAACCTCGATGCTGTAGGAACTCACATTCCTCGTCAGTGTAGGCGCAGATCGGGAAGGGCTCCACCCCCGGAGTGTTTTTGACAAAATCAAGCATCGCCGAGGCAACCCCCTGATTCCTGTACTCCGGATCTGTATAAATGCTTTTTATGCTGATATAGTCAGCCAGGATCTCCAGGGTAATGGTACCCATCACAACCTCTGTATCCTCTTCGTAGGCCCCAAAGGATATATACCTCTCCTGATTGGTCCCGAATATGTCATCCGGAGACATCAGGTCAAGGTAATCATCAATGTTTTTTCGAGTGATCTGTTCTATTTTCATAATATGCTTTCCGTCCTGTTTAACTTGCATCCATTACTCTAACATCGGTAAAGTATTTTGCGAAATCCTTGAAACTGATCTCCTTCTCATGACCACCCAGAGGATCCGTTACTCTGAAGCTCTGCTTCTCCAGATCTGCCATATGGAAAACGTAAACATGTTGGGGGTGAAGAGATGCATTTCTGAAATCTATGGAATCCCACTGGGGATTATAGTGCATCCTAAATGCACTGGATCCCGGAAGTTCACTATTTATCGCCCTTTGCTCTTCCTCTGACAGATCTCTGCAGGTGGATGCTACTACCACCTTGCCGTATTTAGCGTCCTCCAGAAGGGCAGCCATCTTGCCGATGGTCTTTTGAGCCTCGGGTGAATAGTCATAAAGCTCGTAGGATGTTTCGTGTTCATCCAGACCGTAAACCGGCATATCCTGATCCCTGGTAGTAAGGTTCATATTCCGCTTCCCGAAAAGCAGGGTGGAGGCCAGGGTCTCATTACCGTCTGCACTGTCATTCCAGACTATGCTGTTCTTGATCTTTTCACTTTTTGAGATCTCGCTGTCCCATTTATCCCATTCCATCTTCTGAACAATACCTGCACCTGCATTATTTCTCCTTCTTTCTTTTGTTCCGAAGCCGGTCTTGTTGGTCATGACAGCCACTGCCTTTTCCAGCATCTTAAGCCACAGGGGTCTATCATCGCCGTCGCGGCCGGTCTTTTGAAGGATGATATTGACAGGTCTTCCCGTATCGTCATGAAGGGTAACCTGTACATGAGTCTCGTCCACATCCTTCATAAGCTTGTCGGTGATAAAGGAGGTGTTGCCGCTCTTTATCATACCGATCATGGGTGCGAGGATGTAACAGGTATTGATGACCTGCCTTACATTGTAGGTTTCAACCTTGCCATCGGGGAAAAGAGGTGTCTTGACAGGCTCCTTTTCAAACTCGAACTTTCCATCCCTTGTATCAAAGTAATCATCTTCGATCCTTATGGTAACAGGGGGCTCATTTGTACCCGGCATATTCTCCATAAGTGGCTTGCCGCTTACGAGGTTTTGTCTCATCTGATCTCTTGCTTCCTTCTGAAGAGTCTTGGCCAGATTCCTGTCGAAACCTCCTATGCCCTTTGCCGCAAGTCTGATCTTTTTGGACTTCTGATATTCTGTCCACTGGAGTTTTTTGGTAACCTTCTCATTCTTCTCTGCAAATGAGGCCTCGTCATCCTTCAGCTTTTGATCCAGATCGGTAATAAGCTTCTGGCTGTTAAGAGGGTCGGTCAGCTTTAACTTCTTCCTCTTTGCTTCATAGAAGTCTTCCTGACTGCCACCGGTCTGCCAGGGATTATCCCCGTAGGTCTTCTTGACACGGTACATCTTGGCAAATGACTTTCTGGCCTTCTCGGAAAGCTGAACATCATTTGACTTTGCCTCCAGTTCCTCCGGGCTGAGCTTCATATAGTTTTCAAAGGACTCCGTGGCCTGGTCCATGGGAAGCTTCCAGTTCTTTTTATCTTTTGCATAGAATTCAAAATAGGATTCAAACTCCTGCAAATAAGCATTCAAAGTCCCTGCCTTTGCCAGAACCTCTTTGATCTGTTCTTCGCTGAAATTGCACTTAACTCCCTGACTCCGGAGTATATCGTAGTCTGCCACCAGCTTTTTATCCACAAGCATTCCCATCCACGCCAGATTGAACATGGACATCATGTCCTCGCTGCCTGCAGCTTCCGCAACGTTTTTGTACTTTCCGAAAACACTGATATCCGCCTTCAGCAATGCTAAAAAGGCCGTTTCTATCTCGTGGGCCTTCTCGGCGCAGTTACCGTTTTGAGTAGCATAATCCATCTTCATATTGATGAACCTGTACATTCTGCTGACGTGCATATCCGTAAGCCCCAGGATCTTGGCGCAGTTGTAGGTAATGACCGAAGCATCACAAAGCTTTGCATCATGTACAATATTCTCCACGTATTCCCTGGAGAGATAAAGAGCCGTATACCTTTCCGAGCTGACCTCATCCGAGATCTCGGTGTTCATCCTGTACTGCTGTGCAGGTGAGATCCGATCCGGATCCTCCTCCATCCGCTTGATATTCTTTTCAAGCTTTTGAGCTATGGCAGTTGCCTGATCCTCTGTCTCGAAATGCTTAGATCTGCACTCCTTGTAATAGGCCTCCATATCAGGCTGCAGGGTGGTCTTGTATTTTGCGTTCACCGGGAACCTGCAATCCTTCACACTCTTGTAAAGCCTAATCTTCTTGTTCAGGTCATCAACATCTTCCGGTTTGTTGATGTCCTTTTTCTTAAGTTCCAGCTCATTGCGCTTTAACATCAGCTCTTCTTCGCTCATGAGCATCAGCTCACCGGCCTCCTCATCAGGGACATAAAGGGCCATACGATGGATCATATCGATCTGCTTCATGGCATTTAAGATCACTTCGTAACGGAGCTCTACTTCAGCCAGATCATCCCTTGTAAGAGCGCACTCATAGAGAGGCATACCTTCCTTCTCATTTTCTTTAAGAAGCCCCAGATATGCACTAACAAAATTACCCACGTAAAGGTTCTCCCAGTAGATCCTGTAGATCCTGTCAAAACGCTGCGCATCCATATTGGCAAAATCGCTGATATTTTCTACATTCAGCTCCTTCATGTCGATACTCATGATATCCTTGAAGGTCTTTTCCAGGATGGGCAGCACCTTCCTTCGCTCATCATAAGTAGACTTAGCAAAATTCTTCGGAATGAACTTTAAAAGGAATTCCCTGTTATCACTGAGGCCCACAAGGGGCTTATCCTTTATCTTCTCGTTATAGTTTTTGACAAAGCCGTACTTGACCGAGTCCATGGTCTCCTTCATTTGAAGGTGTTCCTGACGAATTCTTTCCTCCTCGGCCTCCCGCTCTTTTCTGGCATCATCGATACGCTTTCCTACCTGGGCCTGGTACGCCTT
>JAEELH010000025.1 GCA_016288825.1 Lachnospiraceae bacterium
TGGCTTTTCCGATATACTGTTATCTTATAGTTGAGGGATTTCATTATACCAGGGACAAGATCATGTACGCTTTCAGACTTCTGCTCTTTGGTCTGGTTTCGGAGATACCTTTTGATCTGGCCTTTAGCCAGACGCCTTTTTCCTTTGTTTACAACAACGTTTTCTTCACGCTGCTTTTTGGGCTTCTTGCTATATGGTCCAACAGTGAGGGAAAAAAGAGCCGTAGCACTTCCAAAGTCAAGTGGATACTTCTGACTTATGTTGTGCCCCTGGCATGCATGATAGTTGCGGAACTTCTTAATACTGACTACGGTATTGCAGGAGTTGTTTGTATTTTTGTAATGTACAGGCTTTACAATAACAGGGTACTCGCCATGGCTGTGGGAGTCCTGTTGCTGGCCTTGCTTTCGTCTTCGCTGGAGTTAGTTGCACTCATTGATGTTCCGCTTATCTTGTTTTACAACGGGACAAGAGGCAGGCAGCTTAAGTACTTCTTCTATGGGTTCTATCCCGTGCATCTTCTGATACTTGCACTTATTGCAAGATTTGTTGTGGGGGTAGATTGGACATGGTAAACCTGTTTGGCTTTATTTCACACTATCCGGGCTGCCTTTTTCACAGCCTTACCGGACTGTATTGCCCGGGATGTGGCGGTACCAGAGCGGTACGCGCTTTGTTAAGAGGAGAAATATTGCGATCTTTTTTTTATCATCCGGTTGTGGTTTATGGTCTGATCGCTTTCATTTACATATTGGTCGGTTGGCTGATGCATTTTGTCCGAGTTCGGACTCATCAAACCACTGAATCCTACCGTTTCCCTGACTGGACTCTTTGGGGGGCGCTTATTGTCCTCGGGGTCAACTTTGTAGTCAAAAACGGAACTTTGATCATATTTGGTTTAGACTTGCTTAAGATATTAGACCGAACAGTCTGACACATGATAGCCGTCCTGTCAGCCAATTATAAAAGGGGAAAAAATATGGAATACCATATCAATAAAAACAATTACAAGGACTTTGATATATACGACCTGGGCAAGTGTGCCCCTCGCTCATATCTGATACCTTATCCGGACAGATCTAGCGCAGCTGCCGTCTCTTTACGTGACAAGCGCTACAATTCTCCCAAGGTCCTGGATCTGGGCGGCGAGTGGGATTTTAAATTCTATAATGACCCCAAGACTCTGCCGGATTTTCTTGATACGGGATCCGTAGATTGGGATCGTATACCTGTGCCTGCCTGCTGGCAGTTTCACGGATATGACAGACCCTTTTACCTCAATACCAGATATCAGTTTCCCTACAATCCACCGGAGATCCCGGGCGAGGATCCCGTTGGGACTGTATTTTCCTGGGGCGGCGCAGATCTGGGGATCAAGCCCAGGTGGCAAAAGCCGGATGAGGAGTACAACTTTGTAGGTGTATACAGGCGTTTCTTTGATATCGAGAGTACGGATATGACCTACACCATTTCATTTCTTGGTGTGGCCAGTTGTCTTGATCTCTATGTCAATGGTGAGTTTGTAGGGTATTCCGAGGGCAGTCACAATATAGCTGAGTTTGATATTTCCGATCACGTAAGGACCGGTGACAATGAGCTTCTTGCGGTTGTTCATCGTTGGTGCAACGGAACCTATCTTGAAGCTCAGGACATGTTCCGTAACAACGGTATCTTCAGAGATGTTCTCCTTTATTGTGATGAAAAGGAGGATATCTGGGACGTTTATTTTGAAACGAAAAAGAAAGACGGAAAGTACGACGCATTGATCCATGTTAGTACGATTTCGGACACAGAAGTGACGGTGAGTCTGACAGGCGAGGATATCAAGGAGACAGGAAGCGGCGTTACCACTGACAGATCAGTGGAGATTTCCCTCAGTGATCTTGAAGTAACCGAGTGGAATGCCGAGGAGCCGGTTCTTTATGATCTTTTTGTTGAGACTCCTACATCCTGTGTAAAACTTCGTGTGGGTTTCAAGGATGTTACCATCAGAGACGGTAAGTTTTATCTTAATGACAGCCTTGTGAAATTCAAAGGCGTTAACCATCACGATACCAGTCCCACAGAGGGTTATACCATGTCCAGGGATGAGATCGAGAGAGATATGCGTCTTTGTAAAAAGTACAATATCGATACTGTCCGTACCAGCCATTACCCTCCGGATCCTTATCTTCTGGAGCTGTGTGATGAGATGGGCATTTATGTTGTTGATGAAAACGATCTGGAGACCCATGGAACCTTCCATATGAACCTGCCTCCGTCATACAACTATATTACGGATGACAGTAAGTGGGCACCCAGATATATTGACAGGATCAGTCATCTTTTTGAAAGAGATAAGAATCATGCTTGTATCGTCATGTGGAGTCTTGGCAACGAGGCCGGAGGCGATTACTGCATTGACAGGGAGTATGATTATCTCAAGGCACATACATCCATCCCTGTCCATTATGAGAGCTGCATCCATTCCAAGAGGATAGCATATGACGTTGGTTCTCAGATGTATCCGGATGTGGAGAGAGTTCGCCTTGTGGGAGAAAAACGCTGCGAGGTGGAAAAGCTCAACGACAGACCCTATTTCCTTTGCGAGTACGCTCATGCTATGGGTGTTGGCCCCGGTAATATCGAGGATTACTGGCAGCAGATATATGCCCACGATAATCTCATGGGCGGCTGCGTATGGGAGATGGTGGATCATGGAGTTTTGGAACGGGATGGCAACTATACCTACGGCGGAGATCATGGCGAGTGGATCCATGACAGCAATTTCTGCGTTGACGGTATTTTTTATCCGGACAGAACGCCCTCTACCGGTGCTGATATAGTAAGGTTCACATACCGTCCCATCAGGGTCAGACATCTTGACGGTGATGATTTTGAGGTATTTAATACCTGCGCTTTTTCTGAGAGTGACAGATACAGACTGGACTTTACCTGGAGTGACGGCCGGAGTACTTCCATAGTTCCGGATGTGCATCCCCTTAGCAAAAAAAGGGTAGCGGTTATTCCCGAGAAAAAGGGAGGCAAGGTTCTGGATGGCGACCTTTTAGTCCGAGTTCAGACTTATGATACGCGGGATGGTGACAGGCTTGTAGGTGACGAGCAGATCCTCCTAGAAAGCAGAAAGCCCGAGGTCAAAGTGGGTAAAAAAGCGCCTATTTTCCCTAAGGGATTCACTATCAGAGCGGGTGAGCCTTCTACCATTCTTTTCAGGGCAGGCACGGATAATGACGTGGATATCCTTATGCGGGATGTGATGGAGCCCTGGTACCATCAGGTAGAAAAACTCATCAATTATAAGGAAAAAGACAACAAGATCCTTATGAGATCCGAGATCAAAAACAAAAAAGGGATCTTTTTGTGCACGGATTATTACGAAGCAATGGAAGGCGGTATCAGAGCCACAAGTGAGCTTCGTACCATGCGTGGAGGAGGAGATATACCAAGATTCGGTAAAACCTTCCATTTTTCCGAAGATTTTGATATAATAGAGTATCAAGGAAGGTCCGGCGAAAGTTACTGTGACATGAAGGATCAGTACCCCATTGATGTTGTTAAGTGCAGTGTGTCTGATATGACCACTCCCAACATCCGTCCGCAGGAGAGCGGCAACCGCAGTGATACATCATGGGTTACTATCAGCGATGGTCACCGCAGGATAAGCTTTATCTCTCTTGACGGTACTTTTGAACTTGGGATCAAACCTTACACCGACGCTGCACTGATCAAAATGGGACATAGAAGTGATGAGAAGCGCACTGGTACTTATGTGACCCTCAGTGCGTTCCAGCGCGGAATAGGGACAGGCAGCTGCGGACCGCAGACACACCCTAGATTTACATATCCAGCGGACAGGACCTATAGGTTCAGTTATCTCATCAGGATCGAGGATTAACTCAGACATGGAAGGAATGAACATAGTCTCCGAAGAAGAGAGGATCAAGTATCCTAGCAGCTACAGGTGGGGGACATTATTTAACTGGATATTGCTGGCGGTTCATTTTTCACTGCTTGTTGCTTTCGGATTCACCGCTGCGTGGATCATGGTGGCGTTTAACACCTTTAGCGTTTTCCTTTATTCGAGGTTGTTTTCCGTACTCAAGGACAAGCCGGCGCTTTACATGAAACTCGTTTACGGTGAGATCATCCTTCACATGATGGCTGCGGTCGTATGTGTCGGTTGGGATTGTGGTTTTCAGCAGTATTGTTTTTGCGTAGTAGGTATAGCATTTTTTACAAATTACGTTATTATGTCGGACGGTGCCGGAAGCTTTTCGCCCATGGTACTGTGTATAATATCAGGGATCTCGTATTTATTTGCCATATTTGTAGATATCCATATGGAGCCGGTGTATGAGGTTTCACCTATTTTTTCAAGGGTGAGCTATACATTCAATGGTATCCTTGTTATCGGACTGGTTACCATATTCTCATATGTTTACGTAACTCATATCCAGCAAAACGAGACAGACCTTATGGATGTTGCCGAGTATGATGCACTTACTCAGCTGGCCAACAGGCACAGGATCGACAGAGTGCTTCCCATTTACGGTATCGACAAGGACGGGAGTAGTGTTTCCTACGCTGCAGCTATCCTTGATATCGATAATTTCAAAAAGGTCAACGACAACTTCGGACATCTTGCAGGTGATCAGGTACTTCGAGATATAGCCCGCATACTTAGAAATCACGAGTCCAAGGAAGTCCAGGCATTTAGATGGGGCGGAGAGGAGTTCATGCTCCTGGTTGTAGGTGATGGTTCCTATGACAGACTCATGGAGATCTGTGAAAAGGTTCGCGGTGAAGTTGCCAACAATGTCACGATGTTTGAGTATTTCAGGATCGTGGTTACCATATCGGCAGGTGTTGCAGCCAATACCGCTGATGAAGATTTTAAGGCTCTTACAGAGAGGGCAGACAAGTGCCTGT
Source organism: Lachnospiraceae bacterium (assembly GCA_016288825.1). GTDB lineage: Bacteria > Bacillota > Clostridia > Lachnospirales > Lachnospiraceae > Weimeria. Next base: position 4,930 of record JAEELH010000025.1, read on the forward strand.
ATCATGCCAAGGGCAATGGCAAAAATCAGGTAGTCGGTGCCAGAGAGTTTTTTGCTAATGAGAAGGATTCAGATCCTGCAGATTGATTGATCTTTTCCTGTTATATCATATGGAAAGGAGGAGCGTATGGCAGTTGGATTTAGCGCCGCTTTAGGCAGTGGTTTTTCCGTATCCGATATTTTCGGAAGTGGTAATGGTCGTGAACAACTTAAGCCCGGTCAAAAGCCGGGGTACGAGTCCGCTCCTCAGGATTGCGATACCTGTAAGCACCGCAAGTATCAGGACGGTTCGGATGAGGAAAATGTTTCCTTCAAGCAGCCGGCTCATGTGTCTCCTCAGGCATCCGGAGCTGCAGTCAGAGCCCATGAGGCCATGCATGTATCCAATGCATACCGCAAGGCGGCTCAGAGCGGAGGACAGGTTTTGGCCTGCGGTGTTTCCGTACATCAGGCGGTATGTCCGGAGTGTGGTTCCGTTTACACGGCGGGAGGACTTACGACTACGGTTACCAGAACGCCCAAGGGTGACGGTGATAAAAAGGCAGATGCCGTATCTCAGGCATCAGCGTCCAATCCGTATGCCAGATACAAGGCATCCGTTAACAGCATGATGAATAGAGGACATAATTTCAGCGCAGGAGTTTAAGGGAGCATAGTTTCCCGGATTACAGATAAGATTTATTTGTGACAGCTTAACCCGTGTGTAACCATAAGGCGGTTGAGCTGTCATATTTATGTAAAGGAGAAAAAGACCCATGGACATTATTACAAAGATCGCGCAGGAACTGGGTATCAGAGGCCAGCAGGTGCTTTCGACGGTTACCCTTATTGATGAGGGCAACACCATTCCCTTCATCGCCAGATACCGTAAGGAGGTTACGGGCGGTCTCGATGACGAGGTGCTTCGTAACCTTAGCGAGCGCCTTACCTACCTTCGCAACCTTGAGGACAAAAAGCAGACCGTTATCTCTTCCATCGAGGAGCAGGGCAAGATGACGGATGAGTTGCGCGCTGCTATCGAGGCAGCAGAGACACAGGTTGCTGTTGACGATCTTTACAGACCCTACAGGCCCAAGCGCCGTACCAGGGCTACAGTCGCAAAGGAGAGAGGCCTTGAGCCTCTGGCACTTCTTATCTTTGCTCAGGAGATCACAGATCCTATCGAAAAAGTGGCAGAGCCTTTTGCTGATCCGGAGAATGATGTTCATACGGTAGAGGATGCCATTGCCGGCGCCAGGGATATCATTGCCGAGATGATCTCGGACGAGGCACAGTACAGGACTGATATCAGAGCCATGACACAGTCATCGGGCAAGATATCTTCTACAGCCAAGGATCCCGAGGCACAGAGCGTATACGAGATGTATTACGATTACAGCGAGTCTGTTTCCGGACTTCCCGGACACAGGGTACTGGCTATCAATCGTGGAGAAAAGGAAGACTTCCTCACTGTCAAGATCTCTGCACCCGAGGAGGATATCCTGAATTACCTTAAGAAGGCTGTTATAAAGTCCTCCAATCCAGTAACCACTCCCATACTTGAGGAGACTATCGCGGATGCTTATTCCAGACTTATTGCTCCCGCTATCGAGAGGGAGATCCGCAACGATCTGACAGAGATGGCGGAGGACGGAGCTATCCACGTATTCGGAAAGAACTTGGAGCAGCTTCTTATGCAACCGCCTATCGTTGGCAAGGTTGTACTTGGCTGGGATCCCGCTTTCAGGACAGGCTGCAAGCTCGCAGTCGTAGATCCAACCGGCAAGGTACTCGATACTACCGTTATTTATCCTACTGCACCTCAGAATCGTGTAGATGAGGCGGTAGCCCTTCTTAAGAAGTGGATAGACAAGTATAAGGTAGATCTGATCTCGGTGGGTAATGGAACTGCTTCCCGTGAGTCCGAGCAGATCATAGCGGATATGATCCATCAGATCGATCGTCCGGTTCAGTACGTGATCGTAAGTGAGGCCGGAGCGAGCGTATATTCTGCCAGCAAGCTTGCAAGCGAGGAGTTCCCTGAGTTTGACGTGGGACAGCGTAGTGCTACATCCATTGCCAGACGTCTTCAGGATCCTTTGGCAGAACTGGTCAAGATCGATCCCCAGTCTATCGGAGTAGGTCAGTATCAGCACGATATGAACCAAAAGAAGCTTTCCGAAGCACTTGCAGGTGTTGTAGAGGATTCCGTTAACAGAGTAGGGGTGGATCTTAATACAGCATCGGCACCGCTGCTTTCATATGTTGCAGGTATTTCAAAAACCATCGCGAAAAATATCGTTACCTACAGAGAGGAAAATGGCTCCTTCACAAAAAGAGAGCAGCTCCTTTCAGTTTCCAAGCTGGGCCCCAAGGCTTATGAGCAGTGTGCAGGATTCCTTCGTATCCGTGAGGGTGAGAATCCCCTTGATGCCACAGGAGTACATCCCGAGAGCTATGATGCAACAGACAGGCTTTTGGCAATTTTGGGACATGATCCCTCAGAACTTAAGAGCGGCGGTCTTTCCGGTATCAAGAAGGAAGCGGGCAATGTTACCGAGCTGGCTGAAAAGCTGGAGCTGGGTGTTCCTACCCTTGAAGATATCCTTAAGGAGCTTGAAAAGCCCGGCAGAGATCCCCGTGAGGATATGCCAAGACCTATCCTCAGGAGCGACGTACTAGAGCTTTCCGACCTTAAGTCCGGAATGGTACTTAAAGGAACTGTCCGCAATATTGTAGACTTCGGCGCCTTTGTAGATATAGGTGTTCATCAGGATGGGCTTGTACATATATCCCATATGACGGACAAGTATATCAAGCATCCTCTGGAAGTGGTTTCCGTTGGCGATATCGTCGACGTTGAGGTTCTTGATGTGGATGTAAAAAAGGAGAGGATCGCACTGTCCATGAGGATCGGACACGGTGATGTGGCCGGCGAGACGGGCAAACCTTCCAAAGAAAAGAAGGAAGAGAGAAAGTCCGAAAGCAGACATGGTGGCAATAAACCCAAGGGTAATCGCCCTGACCGCAAAAAGGGTGATCGTAAGGACGGCAGACGGGTTGGAGATCGCAGAGACGATCGCGGTGGAAACAACGGATCCTTCGGAAGCAGTTTGTCAGGATTGCTCAAGGATATTAAGCTTTAATACTTGACATATCAGGTGAGAATCCGTACAATTACTTCGGTACTAAAATTCAATAGAAAGTCTTCGGGGCAGGGTGAAATTCCCGACCGACGGTAGATCCGATATCGGACTTGTTCGATTCGGAAAGCCCGTGACCTTGGTTATACCGAGCTGAACCGGTGAGATTCCGGTGCCGACAGTAAAGTCTGGATGGGAGAAGATAGTAATTACGCTATTATTGCGCCCCGTGCATTTTTATATGTACGGGGCGTTTCGTTTTGAAGGCTTTCGCAAAGAGAAAGGAGTTTTCAAAATGAGTGACATTGTTAATGCAGCAGACAGATCAGAGGGAACTGCCTCCAGGGTGAGATACCTTACGGTGACAGCCATGCTTTCGGCAGTGGCGTTTATCCTGCAGTTTTTTGAGTTTCCTATCCCGCTGATCCCTAGCTTTATCAAACTGGACTTTTCCGAGCTTCCGGCACTTATCGCAGCCTTTGCTATGGGCCCTCTCAGCGGCGGTGCCGTATGTCTGATCAAGAACCTTATTCATCTTACACTGACACAGACAGGAGGAGTTGGTGAGCTTTGTAACTTCCTTCTGGGAGCAACCTTTGTTATTCCCGCGGGACTTATTTACAAGCATAGCAAGACCAGAAAGAATGCGGTTATCGGATCCATCGTAGGCGCTGTTTCCATGGCGGTTCTTTCCTTCCCTATCAACTTCTTTATCACCTATCCCGTGTATGAGAAGTTTATGCCCGAGGAGGCAATTGTTGGTGCATATCAGATGATCCTTCCTTCGGTAAAGGAACTGTGGCAGTGCCTCGTGATCTTCAATATGCCCTTCACACTGTTTAAGGCACTTTGCTCGGTGGTTATCACCCTGCTTATTTACAAGAGGATCTCACCCATCCTTCACGGAAGAAAGTAATTCCTCTTATAGAGTTTTTCAGGGATCGGAGCCTCGGCTTCGATCTCTTTGTTTGGTTTTTGGGAAACATGCCCTGAGTTTTCTGCTGACTATTGCCGGAGTTTATGCGAGGATATCTGGCCGGGGTATGTTGGGGAGTGAAGTCAGTATTTTCTTTAGACATGATAAATGATATACTGTAAGGTATGATTTACGAGACAAATTCTGCAGAAGAAACACTGGCACTGGGAGAAAAACTGGCGCGTGAGACCAGACCCGGTACAGTCATAACGCTTTCGGGAGATCTGGGTGTCGGCAAGACTGTTTTTGCCAAGGGTTTTGCCCGTGGACTGGGCATTACCGAACCCGTTACCAGCCCGACTTTTACTATTCTTTGCGAGTACGATTCCGGACATATCCCTTTTTATCATTTTGATGTATATCGCATATCTGATCCGGAGGAGATGTATGAGGTGGGCTTTGATGACTACATCTGTGGTGATGGGGTGTGCCTTATTGAGTGGGCGGAGCTTATTGAGGAGCTTTTGCCGGCAGAGAGGACAGTGATCACTATCAGCCGTGATCCGGAGGGAGACTTTGATCACCGGACTATTACAGTGGAGGAGCTATCATGAAGATACTTGCATTGGACAGCTCCGGCCTTGTGGCATCTGTTGCGCTTATTGCGGATGATATCCTGGTGGCGGAGTACACGATCAATTACAAAAGGACACATTCTGAGACGCTGCTTCCCATGCTGGATGAGCTAAAGCGTATGAGTAATCTGGATCTTGAGACCATAGATGCGATTGCGGTTGCGGGAGGACCGGGATCATTTACGGGACTTCGTATCGGTTCATCCACAGCCAAGGGATTGGCGCTGGCACTTGATAAGCCTATCGTTTCAGTACCTACGGTGGATGCTTTGGCTTACAATCTTTTCGGGACAAAGGGGCTTATCTGTCCTCTTATGGACGCCCGGAGGATGCAGACATATACCGGACTTTACAGATTTGAAGATGATGGTTCCTTTACGGTTGTAAGAGAGGCCTGCGCAGTTGCCATTGAGGAGATACTGGAGGATATCAATTCTCGTGGGGAGAGAGTAGTCTTTTTAGGAGACGGAGTCCCGGTATTTTCGGAAAAGATAGGGGAGCTGGCTAAGGTTCCTTATGTTTTTGCGCCTGCACATCTTTCAAGACAGCGTGCCGGTGCGGTTGCGTCTCTTGGAGCGATATACTTTGCCGAGGGCCGGGTTCAAAAGCACGGTGAACATCATCCCGAGTATCTTAGGATGTCTCAGGCTGAGCGTGAGCGTATGGAAAAAGGACTTACATCCTAAGGAGGGGAAGATACGGGGGGATTTATGTACGATATCGGACTTGCAATCCCGGCAGATGCCGGTACAATAGCGGATATTTCCAAGAAGTGTTTTTCGTCCCCATGGGATGAAAAGTCGGTTGCAGGCGATATTGCGTCTGATCATGCCATAGTGCTCAGTGCCGGGACATCAGGCCGGATAGTAGGTTATGCTATCTGCTATCTGGGAGGAGATCAGGCCGACCTTGTGAGTATTGCTGTTTTGCCGGAGCACAGGAGAGGCGGACTTGGGCATGAGCTTTTGAAGGAACTTGAGAAGGAGTGCGCAGCCGGAAGAATAGAGTCTGTTTTTCTCGAGGTTCGCATTTCCAATGAGGCGGCTATCGGCCTTTATGAAAATAACGGATTTGACAGGATAGGAGTCAGAAAGGCGTATTACAACGACACCGGTGAGGACGCTATCCTTATGAGAAAGGATATACATGCTTGATATTTGTTTGCTGGGGACAGGGGGGATGATGCCCATGCCTAGGCGCCATCTGACATCAATGATGGCCAGGTACAATGGGTGTGACCTGCTTATTGACTGTGGTGAGGGTACCCAGATCGCCATGAAAAAGGTGGGATGGAGCAGCCATTCCATCGACATCATGCTTTTTACCCATTATCACGCAGATCATATCAGCGGACTGCCGGGTATGCTTTTGGATATCGCAAATTCCGGAAGGACTGAGCCTATCCTTATGGTTGGTCCCCGGGGACTTCAGAGGGTCGTTTCCGGACTTCGGGTTATAGCGCCGGAGCTGCCCTACGAGATCGTGTTCAGGGAATTATCCGAGAAGCAGGAAAACTTTACTTTCAAGGGATACGATATCACGGCCTTCAGGGTCAATCACAATGTTATCTGGTACGGATATTCGCTTCAGATCCACCGCAAGGGTAAGTTTGACGTGGAGGCAGCCAAGGCTCTGGGGCTTCCTGTCCAGCTTTGGAATCCGCTGCAAAAGGGCGCTGAAGTAGAGTTTGAGGGAAAAACTTTTTATCCCCGGCAGGTCATGGGAGAGGAGCGAAAGGGCCTCAAGGTTACATATTGCACCGATTCCAGACCCACCGCCGGTATCGTTGAGGCGGCTGAGGGTTCCGATCTTTTTATTTGCGAGGGGATGTACGGCGAGCCTGAAAAGGCTGCCAAGGCAAAAGAAAACAAGCATATGACTTTTTATGAGGCTGCGGTCATGGCCAGGGATGCGGGTGTCAGCGAGATGTGGCTTACGCATTTTTCACCGTCCATGCCCGACGGTCGCAGATATATGGGGGATGTCAGGTCTGTCTTCCCGGAGGCACATCTGGGAAAGGATGGCAAGACCAGGACCTTTGTTTTTCCGGAGGATGAGTGATGAAAAGGATTGTTAGGGCGGGGATCATAGCACTTTCACTGGCTGTTCTGGCAGTTGGATACTATATTTATCTGTCACGCATGAGTCAGCGGACTTCTGCAGACAATGCCAGCGCGCAGCAGACCGAGCTTGAGCAGGTTCTGGCTCTTGATCTGGTTAGGGATTATCCCGAGACGCCCAGAGAAGTGATCAAAACATTCAACAGGATCACGGCCTTGTTTTATGATGAGCAACTCACATCGGATCAGATAGAAAAGCTTTGTGATCAGATGAGGGTACTAATGGATCAGGAATTGGCTGCCAAGAACCCCAGAGAGGAGTATATTGCCTCGGTACGTGTGCAGATCAAGAATTATAAAAAGTCCGATTCCAGACTTGTCAGTACCAAGGTTGCTTCAACCAGCGATATAGAAAAGAAAAAGGTGGGCTCGGATCAGATGGCATATGTGGAAGCCACCTACACCATCCGTCAGGGTAAAGATATCAGCATCACACATCAGAAATTTGCACTTCGCAGGGACCATGACGGAAATTACAGGATCCTTGCCTTTACTTTGGACGGAGATTCATAATGAGCGATATACGTATTCTTGCAATAGAAAGCTCCTGTGATGAGACTGCGGCGGCAGTTGTCGAAAACGGTCGTCATGTCAGGAGCAATATCATATCTACACAGATACCAATACATACACTTTACGGAGGTGTTGTTCCGGAGATCGCATCCCGTAAGCATATAGAGAGGATGGATCAGGTCATCGAGCAGGCGCTTGCCGAGGCAGAGTGTACGCTTTCGGACTTGGATGCCATCGCGGTGACCTACGGACCGGGACTTGTAGGCGCTCTTCTTTGCGGTGTTGCAGAGGCTAAGGCTATTGCCTTTGCCGCCGGTCTTCCTCTTGTAGGAGTCCATCATATCGAGGGACACATCAGCGCCAATTATATCGAGTATCCCGATCTTGAGCCACCTTTTATCTGCCTTGTGGTTTCCGGTGGCCATACACATCTGGTCAGAGTTTCCGATTACGGGTCTTATGAGATCCTGGGACGTACGGTTGATGACGCAGCGGGGGAGGCCTTTGACAAGGTGGCCAGAGCCATAGGTCTGGGATACCCGGGCGGACCCAAGGTCGAAAAAAAGGCACTGGAGGGTGATCCTGATGCCATAGCTTTTCCCAAGGCCCATGTGACCGGCAGCGATTATGATTTTTCTTTCAGCGGACTTAAGTCAGCAGTGCTTAACTATATGAACGGCTGTAAGATGCGCGGCGAGACCTACAATGAGGCTGATATCGCAGCATCCTTCCAAAAGGCTGTGGTTGGTGCGCTTACCGATCACGCGGTTATGGCTATAGAGGAGTTTGGAGTAAAAAAACTGGCACTGGCAGGAGGCGTTGCTTCCAACGGCGCATTCAGAGAGTCAGTGAGATCTGCCTGTGAGGAGAGGGGCGTTGAGTTTTATTGTCCTTCGCCTATACTTTGCACGGATAATGCGGCCATGATAGGTGCAGCGGCATATTATGAGTTTATTGCCGGCAGGCGCAGTGGTTGGGATCTCAATGCAGTTCCGGCACTCAAACTGGGAGAGAGAGCATGAGTGTTAGTGCTATCATACTTGCAGGAGGCAGGGGCCTGAGAATGGGAGGAGACGTTCCCAAGCAGTATAGGCTTATGGCCGGCCTTCCGGTTCTGTACTATAGCCTGCGAGCTTTTTCCGTAAGCGGTGTGGACGAGATCGTACTTGTCTGCGGAGCCGGTGATGAGGATTACTGCCGAAGCGAGATAGTGGAAAAGTTCCATTTTTTCAGGGTTAGTGCCATCGTAGCCGGAGGAAGCGAGCGTGTGGAGTCCGTTTATAACGGTCTTACGGCAGCAGGCGGAGAATATGTCCTGATCCATGACGGAGCCAGGGCGTTTATCAGAAATTCCCTCATAGACGAGATCATCAATGAAGTAAAGGTTCATGATGCGGTGATAACCGCCGTGCCATGCAGTGACACCATCAAGCGTGTAAGTGATGACGGGGTTATTTTGGATACTCCTATGAGAGAGGAGTTATATGCGGTCCAGACGCCTCAGGCTTTTCGCAGGGATCTTATTATGGATTGCTATGAAGCATATCATGCAGCTGTAAAGGGCGGTGGGAGCGTACCGGCAATTACGGACGATTCCATGCTCGTGGAAAGATATAGTGATCACCCGGTCAGGATGATAAGAGGGGACAGGTCTAATATCAAGATAACAACTCCCGAGGATCTGGAGTACGGAGAGTTTCTGCTGCGTGGGGAGCAATCCGGTATCACTGATTAAAGCGGCGTATCCTTAGAGATGATAATGGAGGATTAAAATGAAAAGAGCGATGAAAACATTTTTAGCAGTATCGGTTGCAGCGGCTTTGTTTATAGGTATGACACCTGTAAATACAATGAATAGCGCAGCTGCTGCGAGCAGGTCGGAAGCCATCGGGATCAGCGGCCAGCATGTAGTAAGCCTTTCAGAGACTTATAAGTACAAAGGATTCAAATACTACCTGAAGAAAGAATCAGGGAAGTATGTTCTTTATAAAAAGGATCTGGAGAGCAAACAGCAGTCCAAGATCCTTAACCTCGGGATCGCCACAGGGCAGGATATAAACTATGGAGTGTCCCTGGTTTGCGGAAATTTTGCCTATGTATGTGACGATACCTTTGACGGCGGATATATGTACATAGTAAATATGAAGACCAAAAAAATCACTAAGTCTCCCAGAGAATCGCTGCTTGTGGGAAATAAGCTTTACGGGAATTTCTATGCTATAACATATTATTCGGGTGATTATGGTTTATACGGCACGTATGTCCTTAATGCCAAAAAGGGCAAGATCATAACTCTGGCAAAGAAGGGAAGCAGGCCTCAGGCAGCAGGCTCCATGGCTTATTATGTTAAGGCAGGCAAGAACGGTTCGTATTCCGTTATGAGCTACGACATAAAGAACGATAAGAAAA
>JAEELH010000026.1 GCA_016288825.1 Lachnospiraceae bacterium
ATCAGATAGTGCTTCGAGGATCTCCGTCGGGATCTCGTCACCGGCGGCAAGATCATAGACTTCCACCGGTGCGTTATCCACGGAAACGCCAAAGAGCAGTATCTCGAAATTATCAGACTCAGCGTACTTGTAGGCACCACATTTTTTGATGTCAATGTCGCTGTAAGTCTCCAAATCAATTGACATTTCCTTCATATGCTTTTCCTTTCGTTATACGGTTATGAGATATGCCTGATCCGCGAGCTGTTCCTCTGGGGGAACCTGGCTGGCATTGACCTCCTTTACCAGAGCTGAAAACTCATTGATATCCTGAGTGCCATCATAGGGTATGATCAGCATCTCATGCACGGATGACGGGATGACCACAAGCTTATCGGTGTCGTATTTATCCGCAAATTCTTTCAATGCTCCATGCCAGAGAATGGCGGCGGCACCTTTGATCTTATTCTTTGTGGTAACAACATGGAGCCCGACTCGGTCTTCGCCCGGGAAGATGTCAAAGATGGCATCTCCGAGAACGGATCCGAGGCTTTTCATCTCAAAGCTGTTTATCAGGTGAACATCAGCAACATCCCAGGCATCCGACTCATCGATACCAATATTCTTAAGAAGCGGGGCAGTGACTTTTATGGAAAAGGCTCCGTCATCGCTTTTGTCGATAAGAAGCAGGTACTGCTCTATACCGTCAAAAGCAGTGGCCTTTTTCACAAGGTCTTCGTCTGAAGTGCGCTGCAGGGCGATGGTGAGATGATCGAGTACCCACTTCCGGTCCTTAAGGACATCGGGCTTTATCGGCGGAATCGGGCTGGATTTGTAAAATGCGATAATCCTGTTGGCTACCTTTTCCTCCGTATCATTCTCGCATAAGATATCGTTCAAATAAAAAACTGGATTCGCATTCGTTCCGGTTTTCAGCATTATCCCTTTGCAGGTAACGCCGTTCTTTACCACGTCATGTTCCTTCGCCGGATACCCCTTGCTTGCCAATATCATAAGAATCTCCGTTATATTCATGGTATTTGCCTCCTTAAAAAATGTGGGCGGCGGTTGTATATATTGCCGCCGCCCGAGTTACAGGTTTACAGGTTACATCAGTCGAGGAAATCATCCTCATCATCCGCCGTAGCAAAGTCATCCTCTGCACGACTCTTACCTCCGAGAGGTTCACCGTCGCGGATTTTCTGAAGGTTATTCAGACCGCAGGCGATACCCTTGTTTCCGTTGCTGTTGAAAGCATACAGGTTGATGCTGGCTCTGCCGTACACGCCGGAGTAAACTTCCGAACGTTCAAGGATAGGCTGTCTGTCAGCGTCCACAATGCCGGGTGCAGTAGAGCTGTTGGCATTGATGAAATAGCTGTTCTTGTAAGCCTCATCATCAGGTCTTTCAAGATCACCATCGCGAAGAGGTGTCTTAAGAGTTGAGAGGGCAGGAACGGACTTGCCGTTGCCCTTAAGCTTGGACTCACCTTCCTCATACGCTGCCTGGATCGCCGCCTTGATCTTCTCGATGGTAGCGGTATCGGACTTGGGGATAATGAGGGATACGCTGTACTTAGGTGCTCCACCGTTGATTGACTTGGGATCCCAGACGTTCGCGTAGCTCCATCTGGTGTTGACTCCCGTGATAACCTTAGTAGCATTCATAAACTTAGGCATGATTTTGTCCTCCTTAATCATTGAAATCATCTATTGCCGTATTGAGTGCCGGTCTTTTGTCTGACTCAGGCACAAGTGCTGGTTTGCCGGGCGGTTTTGAAATGAGCCCGCCCAAAAGCTCTTCAAACTTCTTCTTCCCAAGCAGGGAAGTCATTGCTGTAATTCCCAGAAGCTTCTGCTCATATGGATCGTATCCATGCTGCTTAACGGTTTCGGCGACTGCATTCTCATCAGTATATTTACGGTTGGATTTGCCTTCGACTACCTTGAAGCCTTTGTAGGTTACGCCGGACAGTGCCTGTTGCAGTGCATAGTCCTTAAGGTCATTTGCCCATGTGATGAGGGAATCAATCTTAGGAAGGATTTCCGCGATCTCATCCTCATCAAGCATTGCAGGCTCTTCAAAGTCATAAGCCGCAAGTTCCATGTTGTATTCTGCACGTTTACGGCAGGTTGCCTTTACCTTGCAGAACTGGCAGTGATCACCGGCATGGAATTCGCCTTCGCCGTTGTAGGCAAGCTGCGCGATCGGTGCCAGGAACTCTTCAGCCCATTTCAGAAGATCTTCCTTGCTGATAGTGAAGGTGCTGACATTTCCACGTCTTGGCTGAAAGATAGTCATTTCTACCGATTCAATGTCGTAGATCCCGTCATAGGTATCCAAGGCTCCGAGTGCATAACACATCATCTGCGGATTGTTCTCAGCCTCTACCAGGACGCCGAGACCATATTTGAAATCTATGATCTGAAGCACCTTGTCGGCTATAATGAGGCAATCGCCGGTACCAAAACCATCGGGTACCCATTTGGAGAAATCCAGCCTCTGTTCTACGAGTACCTGAGGATCCTTGCATAACTGCTTTGCCTTTTCATACTGTTCCATAACGTAGGAGCAGTATTCATCGGTGCTTTCATCCATTTC
>JAEELH010000027.1 GCA_016288825.1 Lachnospiraceae bacterium
GATCATTCTCTTTATAGACATTCTCTTTCTCCTTTTATACTTCAATATTACTTCTCACTTGCAGCTGAACCACCGGGAAGCTCCTTACCCCCAAGGAACTCAAGTGAAGCACCACCGCCTGTAGAGATGTGGCTCATCTTGTCACCAAAGCCCATCTGGTTAACGGCAGCTGCGGAATCACCACCACCGATGATGGTTGTAGCGTCTGTATCAGCAAGTGCCTGAGCAACTGCAAGTGTACCCTTTGCAAGAGTGGGGTTTTCGAATACGCCCATAGGTCCGTTCCAAACAACAGTCTTAGCACTCTTAACCTCATTAGCAAAAAGCTCTGCAGTCTTAGGTCCTATGTCGCAAGCTTCCTTGTCAGCAGGGATAGCTGTGATGTCAACCACCTGAGTAGCAACCTCAGCATCAATGGGATCAGGGAAGTTATCAATAACAACAGAGTCAACAGGAAGAAGAAGCTTCTTGCCTGCAGCCTTTGCCTTCTCGATCATCTCCTTGCAATAATCGATCTTGGAATCATCGCAAAGAGACTTTCCAATCTCATAACCCTGAGCCTTAGCAAAGGTATATGCCATACCACCACCGATGATAAGTGTATCACACTTCTCAATGAGGTTGTTGATAACGTTGAGCTTGTCTGCAACCTTAGCTCCGCCAAGGATAGCAACGAAGGGACGAACCGGATCCTCAACAGCCTTGCCAAGGAAATCGATCTCCTTCTGCATAAGGTAACCAACTACTGCTGTATCAACAAGTGATGCAACACCTACGTTAGAGCAGTGTGCTCTGTGAGCTGTACCAAATGCGTCATTAACAAATACGTCGCAAAGAGAAGCAAGATCCTTGGAGAAAGCCTCTCCGTTCTTGGTCTCCTCGGGACGGAAACGAGTATTCTCAAGAAGGATAACATCACCGTCATTCATAGCCTCTACTGCAGCCTTGGCATTGGGGCCAACAACCTCGGGATCTGCTGCGAACTTAACCTCCTGGCCGAGAAGCTCGCTAAGACGCTTAGCAACAGGTGCAAGAGTCTTGGAAGCCTTGTCCTCTTCTGTCTTAACCTTGCCAAGATGTGAGCAAAGGATTACCTTGCCACCGTCAGCAATAAGCTTCTTGATCGTGGGAAGAGCTGCAACAAGGCGGTTCTCGTCAGTGATCTGTCCATCCTTAAGAGGTACATTGAAATCACATCTGCAAAGAACTCTCTGTCCCTTAACATTGATGTCATCTACAGACTTTTTATTAAGTCCCATTTCGTACTTCCTCCTTTTAATGAAAGTATTATAAATAATTACTATGAGATAAAAAGGGTCCGGCCCTTAAGACCGGACCCTGATAGGTCAAAACGAATTACTTAAGAAGTGATCCGAAGTGCTTGATGGTACGTACCATCTGGCTTGTGTATGAATTCTCGTTGTCATACCATGAAACAACCTGAACCTGAGTAGTTCCATTGTCAAGAGGAAGAACCATGGTCTGAGTTGCATCAAAGAGAGAACCGAATCTCATACCAACGATATCGCTGGAAACGATCTCATCCTCGTTGTAGCCGAAGGACTCATTAGAAGCTGCCTTCATAGCTGCATTGATCTGCTCCTTAGTAACATTACCCTCTACTACTGCTGTAAGGATAGTTGTTGAACCTGTAGGAGTAGGAACACGCTGAGCAGCGCCGATAAGCTTTCCATTAAGCTCAGGGATAACAAGGCCGATAGCCTTAGCAGCACCTGTGCTGTTGGGAACGATGTTAACTGCAGCTGCACGTGAACGACGCTTGTCGCCCTTGCGCTGAGGTCCGTCAAGTGTCATCTGATCGCCTGTGTAAGCGTGGATGGTGCACATGATACCGGTCTTGATAGGTGCGCAATCATTAAGAGCCTTAGCCATAGGTGCAAGGCAGTTGGTTGTGCATGATGCAGCAGAGATGATCTTGTCCTCTGCTGTAAGTGACTGATGGTTAACATTGTAAACGATTGTAGGAAGATCGTTACCTGCGGGAGCAGAAATGATAACGTGCTTAGCACCGGCATCGATATGAGCCTGAGCCTTGTCCTTAGAGGTATAGAAACCTGTACACTCAAGAACTACATCAACACCAAGGTCTCCCCAAGGAAGGTTCTTAGCATCAGCCTCAGCGTAGATTGTGATCTCCTTGCCGTCAACTGTGATAGACTTCTCACCGAAAGAAACCTTGTCACAAAGCTCATAACGACCCTGAGTAGAATCATACTTAAGAAGATGAGCAAGCATCTCAGGAGATGTAAGATCGTTGATAGCTACGATCTCAAAACCCTCTGCGCCGAACATCTGACGGAAAGCCAGACGGCCGATACGACCAAATCCGTTAATTGCAACTTTTACTGCCATTTTTAATCCTCCTCTGATAGATATAATTTATGAAGCCTTCGCTTCAAATGACCAAACACTATGATACCTAATTATCGCCCTTTTTTCAAGGAAAAAATCAGTTATTTACTCGTTTCTTTAACATTTGTGTAAAATCTGATATCGGCATGGGTTTTGAGAAATAAAAACCCTGTATCATCTGGCACTGGAGCTTGTGAATGTAGTCATACTGATAACTGTTTTCCACTCCTTCCACTACTGTCTCCAACCCCATCTTCCGTGTCATATCAACCACGGTACCAAGGATTATCCTTCCTCTCTCGGACGTATCAAGGTTCTGAAGGAACCTCATATCGATCTTAACGATATCAACCGGAAGATTCTCGAACATATTGAGGTTAGAGTATCCGCTTCCGAAATCATCCATAAGAAGTTTGAAATCGTAAGCATGAAGTCTATCCATGGTGGTCTTGATGATATTCTCGTCATCAACAAAGGCACTCTCGGTAAGCTCGATCTTGATAAGTGAATGCTCAAGGTTATAACTGTCAACTATGGAAACGATATCATCAACCAGCGTGGTCCTCTGCAGATCCTTTCTGGAAATATTGACCGAAACCGGAACCGGATCTATACCGGCACTCTTCCAGCCTGAGATAGTCTTGCAAACCTCTTTGAGCACAAACATATCCAGTTCCGTAACGAAGCCGTTTTTCTCGAAAACCGAAATAAAATCGCCGGGAGGAACAAGTCTTCCATCAGAATCCCTCCATCTGATAAGTGCCTCCGCAGACACGGGATTACCTGACTGAGTCTCAACTATGGGCTGGAGGTAAACCATGAATTCATTGTTGGCAAGAGCATTTTTCACCTTGCCTTCTATCTCATTACGCCTATCGTAATCACGTCTTAACCTGCCCTCAAAAGAAGCTGTGTAATCATTATAACTTCCGGTAATCTGACGACGTGCATAATCCGCACGATCTACCATGCTCTGGATCGACAGCCCAGGCTCTCTTACCGGATAATCCCCGCTATATATGGAAAATGAATATGCAAAATCAGGATCATCGCTTTCCAGGTAATCTCCCAGATCAAAGTTGCCGTGTACATCAGGCAGATTGGCTTTAGGCCCCAGCACGGCGAACTTGCCCTCCGCAATATGTCCGTATGCACAATACGTACCTCTCACCGAGTCCGAAATACGACTTGATAATTTACGAATAACCTCATCACCGATCTTTCGTCCGTACCTCTCGTCGACCTCATTAAGGTTATATATTTTGATAACCCTTAAAACAAAGGCCTCACCCTCGTGCTGATGAAGTTTCTCATCTGCCATACGAAGGAATCCCTTTTCATTAAGTCTGGCTGTGATCTCATCCCTGACATCATCAACGTAGTAAAATATCAGACACGCAAATGCAACACCAAAGGATATCGCTCCACCTGCCATGGGTATCTCCGGGCGAAGGTAAGCTACAACCGCTGCTACCGCTGAAAAGAGCACGATTATCTCAAGTGCCACATATCGTACCCTTCCGAGAAATCTTTTGTGTTTCCTAACACCCATATAAATAACGGCTGTGTAAATTATATATATTGGATAAATAAGATATATAAACGGTCCCTTTGCATAAACCATATCAGTTGAAAGGGAATAGAATAACTTAAATGGGTAATTAAACGCCATCAAAATGACGCAAAGGATCATGGGGACAATATGATAAATCCCCTTGCGGACCTTTTCACCCATCTCCATAAGGAAAAAGTTCATTGCGGAATACGGAAAACAGATAAGTGCAATGAAATAAAGAACTGTACAAACATGAGTTGCGACATAAAACGTGGGATTACCACTGGCAAGCATGATACCGGATACCGCGTCAAAAAAGCAAACAGCTCCGGCCAAGATCATTACCATAATAAGATGCTTATGGCTTTTAAGTCTGTTATGTCTGCCAAAGTACAAACAAAGCTGAGTCAAAAACAGAGCTCCGAAGCCCATAACATCATACTGATAAATGTATCCCATAGTTCCCCCGAATGTAGGTCAATACTCAAAAATAAAGTTGCAATCACACAACAATTCTATCATAATGGCTGTAGGAGAAAATGCAAGTACAATATATGGTACAGATCCAGAAAGGAACCACTATATGATCCAATGGGACACACATATGCATACAACTTTTTCCGGAGACGGTCATGTAAGCCCATCAGACATGGCAAAAACTGCCCGCGAAAAAGGTCTTGATGGGATCATTTTTACAGATCATCTTGACTGGGATTATATGTCCGAACCCGGACGTTTTGATCTGGATATTCCCGCATACTACTCCGAGATGAAAGAGCTTCAAAAAAACAAGAATGATGATCTTCCTGAAATACTTATAGGTATAGAACTGGGGCTTCAGGAGCATCTTGTTTCCCGTCACAGGCAGATCCTTGCCGAATACGCATTCGATCAGGTCATCGGTTCCATACACCAGGTAGACGGTCTGGATCCCTACTACGAATCTTATTACAAGGGAAAAGATATTTATGAGGCCTATGAGGATTATCTCGGAGCTGCCATATCCAATCTCTCGCTTTTTCCCGAAATTGACACTTTCGGTCACCTCGACTATGTTTCCAGGTACGGTATCAGACATTTCGGTGCCGAGACCGGTACCCTTCGCTACGAAGATCACAAAGCGTCCATTGACAAGATCCTGGAATTTCTTATCACCAAAAGCATTGCACTTGAAGTCAATACCGGTGCCTTCAGATGTGAAATGACAGAACCTAATCCCTCATATGATATCATCCGTAGATACTACGAAATGGGTGGTCGTCTTATCACCATCGGTGCCGATGCACATTACGCTGAGCACATCGCTCTAAGTTTTGAAGAAGTACGGGATCATTTGTCCGAAATCGGATTTACACAGTACGCAGTATTTAAAAAAAGAGAGCCGATCATGCTCTCTCTTTAATGATATCCTTTACCTTTTTTCTGATGCGCTGAATACAGTTATCAACTGACTTTGCGCTCCTGCCTGTCTTAAGGGCAATGTACTTGTAATCATAGCCCTCCACCAGATCGGTAAAAACCTGCTTTTCAAAGGGGCTGAGTACCCCTTGGATCTTGTCCTCAAGTTCACGTCTGACTTCGGACCCGATCATAAGATATTCCGGATCGTAAGATTCATCTGCAAGACTTAGCCCCACACCGGATTCCGTCATCTCATCATAATCAAGTGACAGGGATTCATTAAGGGGCTGATTCTTTTTTCTGTTGCTTTTCTCAATGGCGTGGCTCATGGACCTGCCTATGCAAAGCGTCGCAAAGGTAGAAAATCCGGCTCCTGCATCGGGATCGTAGCTTCCCATGGCCATAAAAAGTCCCATTCGTCCTTCCTGGATCAGATCTTCACGATCTCCTCCCACCAGGTAGAGTGCCGCTGCCATCTTGCATAATCTCTTGTAGTATCTTTCAAAAAGCTCTCCAGAACATGCCTCATCACCTGACTGAAAGTCAAGTGCAAGCTGCTCATCCGAAAGTCCCTTAAGATCTCTCATTACTTTCCCCGTCTTTGTCTGAGTGCTTCATAACACAGGATCCCGCAGGATACTGAAGCGTTAAGCGAATCAATATCACCCTTCATGGGGATAGCAGCCACGAGATCACAATGCTTTCTGACAGAGGGCGAAACACCGCTGCCCTCATTGCCTATAACAAGACCGATGGAGCCTGTCATATCAACATTGTACATCTCATCTCCGCCCATATCGGCACAAACAAACCACATTCCCTCTTTTTTAAGATTCTCAATAGTCTGGCTCAAATTGGCAACTCTGGCGACCGGAGTATAATTAACAGCCCCCGCAGATGCCTTGGCAACCGTTGCCGTAATTCCAGCCGCTCTGTTTTTTGGGATCACCACGCCGTGAGCCCCGACCACATTGGCCGTCCTGATTATCGCTCCGAGATTATGAGGATCCTCGATCTGGTCAAGGAAAATGATAAAGGGCGGTTCACCTTTTTCGGCAGCCCTGGCCATTATATCCTCAACCGAAGCATACTCATGAGCCGCAATATAAGCAATAACACCCTGATGGCCTCGCTGGACCGACATCTCATCAAGCCTGCTCTTAGGCACAAAATCTATCCGGATGCCAAGCTTTTTCCCCTCTCTAACGATAGAACGGATAGGACCGTCATAACAGTTATCAAGGACGAAAAGCCTCTCGATGGTTTTACCGCTCCGAAGCGCCTCCGTAACCGGATTACGTCCTTCTATATATGATTCTTCGTCTCGCATAGTAACTCCTAAAAATCTTTTATACCAGTACCTACAAGCTCAAGGATCCTATTATTTTGGCCTTTCAGATACAGATAACCTATCAACGCCTCGTAGCCTGTAGCGATCCTGTAGTCAATTGTGGTAGCATTCTTCGCCTTTGTATTGGACTTGGCATTGCGTCCCCGGCGAAAGATCTCGGCTTCCTCCTCTGTAAGGATATCTTCAACAGCCTTATACATCTTCACCTGACTTGCAGCCTTAACATAGTGCGCTGAATATCGATGCAGCTTAGAAGGTGTTGCATTACCCTCACCTACAACAATGGATCTTATCACTACCTCATAAACTCCGTCCCCGATAAAAGCAAGGGTCAGAGGTGAATACTCCCTTAAATCCTTCTGTTCTATATCAAAGGTTTCAAGGATCTTTGAATTTATATCCTGTTCCACTTTACTCCTTCTCTGGTATCCTTAAGTTCGATACCCATCTCAAGAAGCTTATCCCTGATCTCGTCAGCCTTAGCAAAATCCTTGTTCTTACGAGCCGCCTGACGCTCTTCTATAAGAGCTTCTATGTCCGAATCAAGACTTTCTTCTTTTTTCTCGATTATTATTCCCAAAACATCGCAAAGCTTTGAAAGTCTGTCATAAAGTCTCTGTAAAAACGCCCCGCTTGCACCGTCTATATGCTGATTAATGTACCTTACATATTCAAAGATTGCCGAGATCGCATCTGCAGTATTGCAGTCGTCTTCCATAGCGTCCTCAAACTTTTTAACAAATACATCTGTCTCGGCAAAAAGTCCGTTCTCAGACTCACTCTCCTGAGTGTCCTTTCTCTGCTCGATGCAGAATCTCAGGTTGTCAGCGCACTCCCTGATCCTGTCCAGTCCAGATTTTGCAGACTCCATCAATTCATCCGAGAAATTCAGAGGGCTTCTGTAGTGTGCCGAAAGCATAAAGAAGCGAAGAACCTGAAGTTCATACTTTTCGGAAATATCTCTTACGGTAAAGAAATTGCCCAGGGACTTTGACATCTTTTTATTGTCTATGTTAAGGAATCCGTTGTGCATCCAATAGTGTGCAAAAGGAACACCGTTGGCTGCCTCAGACTGAGCGATCTCATTTTCATGGTGAGGGAAGATCAGATCCTCTCCGCCGGCATGGATATCGATCGTATCTCCGAGATATCGTTTGCTCATAACGGAGCACTCGATATGCCATCCGGGACGTCCCTGGCACCAGGGAGAATCCCAATAAGGCTCTCCTTCTTTTTTAGGCTTCCAGAGAACAAAATCCAGATAGTCTTCCTTCTCATCTCCGACCACTCCGATATCTCTGTGGCCTGCCTCAAGATCATCAATATTCTTGTGAGACAGTTTACCGTAACCATCAAATTTGCGAGTCCGATAATAGACTGTACCATCGGAAACCGCATAAGCATAACCCTTGTCAATGAGAGTTGAGATCATGTCGATCATGCCATCTATTTCTTTCGTAGCCATGGGATGTGTGGTAGCCGGACGAACCCCCAGGCCCTCCATATCCTTTTTGCATTCGTTGATATATCTGGTTGAGATCTCTGAAGGATCAACACCCTCTTCATTGGCTTTCTTGATGATCTTATCGTCTACATCTGTAAAGTTAGAAACATAGTTAACATCATAACCCTTATATTCCATATAACGACGGAAGGTATCAAAAACGATCATCGGACGGGCATTACCAATATGGATAAGGTTGTATACGGTAGGGCCGCATACATACATTGAGAGTTTACCCTCCTCTATGGGTTTGAATTCTTCCTTTTGTCTGGTTAGTGTGTTAAAGATCTTCACAATTGTCTCCTTCTTTTTTTAATACAAATTATCAATCTGCAGTTCTTGTACAGCCGCTACATCCGGCACAATTTCGTGTTCCATCGGTGCCTGCCGTGAAACTACCATCACGAAGGCTTTCGATAAGACAGACTGCGGTGGCTGCTATGCCCTCTCCTTCACCTGTAAATCCAAGGCCCTCTTCGGTTGTTGCCTTTACGGAAACCTGAGACGGCAGGATTCCCAGAGCCATGGCTATGTTTTCACGCATATTGTCTATATACGGACGAAGTTTAGGCTTCTGAGCGATAACAGTAGCATCGATATTTCCGATCACATAACCCTCATCAGAAAGTCTTTGTCCGACTTCAGACATAAGTTTCATGGAATCCGCACCTTCGTACTCCGGATCCGTATCCGGAAACAAGAGGCCTATATCTCCTAGGGCCGCTGCCCCTAATAATGCATCCATAATAGCATGAGCAAGAACGTCCGCATCGGAATGACCCAACAGTCCGAACTCATATGGTATATTAACTCCGCCAAGGATCAGATCTCTGTCCTGCACCAGCCTATGGACGTCATATCCATTTCCTATTCTCATATTTATTCCTTAATTTACGTTAACAAACAATCTTAGGACGTTTTTTTAAAACATACTAAGTTATTTTATATAATAATTCAAAAAAAGGCAACCGCAGGTGGACTCACGAATCGACTGATTCCTACCCTCCTTTCGCTATTAAAAAAACCAGGCACAAAGCCTGTTTTTTTTAATAGCGAGAGGGGGATTTGGTCTTCGCTCCGCTACGGTCGGTGCGCAACATGTGGTCCACTGGACCACGCGCACCCCTCGACACCGCACCCACGGTGTCGTTGATTCAATTCTCTACTTGGATATTAGAAAAGACCAGGCGATTGCCTGGTCTTTTCTAATAGCGAGA
The DNA here is from genome assembly GCA_016288825.1 of Lachnospiraceae bacterium. Lineage (GTDB taxonomy): Bacteria > Bacillota > Clostridia > Lachnospirales > Lachnospiraceae > Weimeria. The sequence continues at coordinate 9,402 of JAEELH010000027.1, forward strand.
GGGGGATTTGAACCCTCGACACCGCGGGTATGAACCGCGTGCTCTAGCCAACTGAGCTATCTCGCCAAATAAATAATAAATTACACACAGAATAATCTGCGCAACTCTGCC
>JAEELH010000028.1 GCA_016288825.1 Lachnospiraceae bacterium
AAGGTTATAGAACTGTTTGAGGAGGATAAGGAGAGCAAATACGCCTTTGATGCAGAAGATTTTGAAGACATGAGCAATGTTATGTCTAATATGGATATGAAGATCCAGGGATTTGAAAATTGTATGACTTCGGCGGCAAAAGATGTGGATGATGAAGAGCTCGCAGAACTTTCCAAAGAAATATTTGGAGATCCCCAATATTTCGATAAAGTTGTTGAACCCGAATACAAAAAATATCTGGCAGATGGGAACAAACTCGGTGAAGAGTGGCCGAAAGAGATGGCTCGAGATGTGATCATGACCTGGTATTTGAACAGACATCCGGAATATATAACCACAAAGGCGTTTAAAAATAAGGCCTTTGGAAAAGATGTAACAGATGCTTATGGTCAGGGAATGGCCGGTACGGAAATATCTTTGTATAATCTGGTCAAAAAGGGCAAGATCGATTATCCCACTGATGAGGAATTTGACGCCTATGAAAAGCATCTGCAAAAAGAAGGCTACCTGAAGCTTCGCGTAAACAGTGAGGATGATGATCCGAATGACAAGATAAATATAGATACCTTCATGAGAAGGACCAAGGGAATCGAGATCCAGAAGAAAGTCATTATGGATAACCGCGAGAAAGATCCCTATGGCGTGAAGCTGATCAAGAATAAGATGAGCGAACTCATTTATAAGGATGACAATACAGGCAAGACATATTTCAGAACAGGAATAGGACAGGTGTAAAACATGAATATCTTTTATGTTCCGGAGGAGGCTAGAAAAATCTACGAAGAGCTTCTTCCGGAGGATCTTTTACAGGATGAGCCTGTGCTTGTGGCAGCAGGAGAAATGGATGGCGATCGGGGAGTTGATGTATCCGGTATCGCGGCCTTTTCCTATATTGGAGAGGGTGCATGGGAACTGTCTTTTATCCATGTGATCTCAGATATGCGGGACAAGGGCCTTGGCAAAACAATGATCGGTGTGGGAGCAAATATACTCCGCAGCGTCGGCTGTGACACTATCTTTTGCAGCTACAGGCTGGATGAGGACAGTGAGGCTTTGGATAAGTGCCTTAGGAAGGCTTATTTTAAGCCCGATGAAGTGGGTGCCGTGGAGTGTGGTACCATAAAAGACTTTGCGGCAGGTGTGGAAAAGTACGACGCCGGGAATAAGGAATATAATGTTTCGCCACTTTCATCACTTTCCGTTGAAGAGTGGGACCGTGTAGTTTCTACTGTTCTCGGTGAAAACGAGAGAATGCCTGAGGAAGATGTTTATCTGGATATCAGTGGCAAAGATTCCTACGAGCAGGATATCAGCCTTGTGATAAAAGGTGTAGAGGGAAAGGTCAAGGGTGTCATTCTTTTTTCCGAGACAGAGGAAGAAAAAGTGATCTCTCTTAACTATATATGGGCCAAGAGGAGTGCGGGAGTTATATTTGCAGGCCTTATGAATTCAGCACTGAATTCTCTGCAGGCCAAGTATACCGCTGATACAAAAGTGATCTTTCATGCTAAAAATCCGGTTGCCGGGCGGCTGGCTGAAAAGCTACTGGGTGAAAAGAAAAGAAAACAGGACGATGTGGTATTAATGGTACGGCACCTGGTATAACAATAATATCTTGTAATAATGTTGTAAAAATGATAAAATTTTCGCAATCATCCGACCCGCGTTTTTTTGTCATTATTTTTAAAGATCTTCAAAAAACAGGAGATTTTATGAAAAAGATATTATTATTCGGAAAACTCAATGATGTCCTGAAGGATGTAGGAAAGGCATTGTCGGAGCAGTACTTTGTTCAGATATGCGATCTCAGATCGGAGTCTGCTGCGGGGATGATCAACGTGGTTGAGCCGGATCTGGTTGTGATCAGTCTGATAGGTGCTCAAGACTTTGATGTAGGTCTTTTTTCGAGGATCTCAAGAGAATACAGTAAAATCCCGGTGCTCACCATCGGAACCGAGAGTGAAAAGAGAGGTTTTCTTGATTTTTACAAGAGCGATCAGTTTGAAAACCTTATAAGGCCGGTGGAGAACAGGGATATCCTTGATGCTGTAAGCAAAAGGCTGGAAAAGAAGGTTGCGGAGAGCAGTTCTGTTGTAGCTTCGGCTCCTAAGGATGTGAAGACCATCCTTGTAGTGGATGATAATGCAGTAACCCTGAGAACCATCAGGGAACTGATCAAGGACGAATACAACGTTATCGTTGCGACATCGGGGATGCAGGCCATCAAGGTTATGACGGGTTCGCGTCCGGATCTTGTTCTGTTGGATTACAAGATGCCAATCTGTGACGGCAGGCAGACGCTGGGGATGATCAGAGCCGATGATGAACTTAGGGATGTTCCGGTAATCTTTTTGACAGGGGTTAATGATAAGGAGCATATTAAGGCAGTTCTGGAGCTTAAGCCACAGGGGTATTTGCTTAAGCCGCCTTCAAAGGACGACCTTTTAGCTGCTATCAAGAAAAGCATTTAAGGGGAACTATACTAATGGGGAGTATCATTGTTGCGTCTGAGATTATTTCCGTTATTTTTATGGTACTGATCCTTAGTGCAATTTTAAGGGATCATAATTCAAAGGACAGTCGTACTATCTTCTTTCTTCTGCTTATATCTTCGGGCATAATCGGCATGAGTGTGGATGCCCTCAGTTATGTTGTGGATGGCAGGGGTTTTAGTGGTACGGCTGTTTTAGTTATTAATACGCTTCCTTATATCTTTACCGAGATAGTCTTAACTTTTTTTGCCTTTTATGTTTTCTCATTGATCCGTGAAAAAAGAGATGTTTCCTACCGCAACGCTTTTGTGATCCTTGGGATTTCGGCAGTTGATATTATTTGGCTTCTGGTCGGCATCATAAACGGAAAGCTTTTGCGTGTGGAAGACGGTGCGCTTGTCCTCGGACCCTGGCAGAATTATAAGAGCATTCTGCCCATGATCAGTATTGTTTTCCTGTTTCTGGCGATGTTGACCGGACATCTTGGGAAAAGATATACTACACTTCTTGGTACATTTTTAGCATTTCCTACGCTGATAGGTATAGTTTTGCTGTTCTTCCCCGAGTGGGATTTTACCTATATAGCGCTTTCGTTATCTATTTACATTATCTTTCTATTTATCCAAAGTAACGCAATTACAGATGCGAGATTAAGTGAAAAGGTTTCGGTTGAGGCAAATAAGGCAAAGTCTGATTTTCTTGCCAGTATGTCTCACGAGATTCGCACGCCTATCAATACTGTTCTTGGTATGGATGAGATGATCCTCCGGGAAAGTAGGGAGACTAAGATCAGAGAGTATGCCGCAGATATCCGGTCTGCAGGACGTACGCTCTTGTCTCTGATCAACGACATCCTTGATCTTAGCAAGATTGAGTCCGGAAAGATGGAGATAGTTCCTGTAGAGTATGACTTGTCCAGTATGATCAATGATGTGGTCAACATGATCCGTTTCAGGGCGGAGGACAAGGATCTGGAACTAGTTGTAAATGTTTTGCCTACGCTTCCTTCCAAACTGGTTGGAGATGATGTCAGGATCAGGCAGATACTGATGAATC
>JAEELH010000029.1 GCA_016288825.1 Lachnospiraceae bacterium
CCTACAGTTCTACCAGATCAGCCAGATCAAGTACCAGCCTCTCTGTCTTTTCCCAACCAAGGCAGGGATCGGTAATGGATTTACCATATACACCCTCTCCTACGCTTTGGGCACCATCCTCCAGATAGCTCTCGATCATCATTCCCTTAACGAGACCGTGAATATCCGGATTCTTATGGCAGCTGTGAACCACATCCTTGGCAATACGGATCTGCTCATTGAACTTCTTGCCTGAATTAGCATGGTTACAATCGATGATCACGGATGGATTCTGGATCTCCGGGTGCTCATTGTAGTAATTAGCAATATTGACAATGTCCTCATAGTGATAATTAGGATGAGAATTGCCAAACTTGTCTACATATCCTCTCAAGATAACATGCGCCATGGGATTACCGGGCGTATGTACTTCCCAGCCTCTGTATATAAAAGTATGTCCGTTCTGGGCTGCGATAACGGAATTCATCATAACGGAGATATCTCCACCGGTAGGATTCTTCATACCTACGGGGATACCAAGTCCCGATGCTGTCAGTCTGTGTCCCTGGTTTTCCACGGATCTTGCACCAACTGCTACATATGATAATATATCCGACAGATATCTGTGATTTTCAGGATAAAGCATCTCCTCTGCACAGGTGAAGCCTGTCTCACGGACAACGCGGGCGTGCATCTTGCGGATAGCAATAAGTCCTGCCAGCATATCCTCGTCCTTGGTAGGATCAGGCTGATGGAGCATGCCTTTATATCCGAGGCCGATAGTCCGGGGCTTGTTGGTGTATACCCTGGGCACAATTACGATACGCTCAGATACCCGCTCATTAAGTTTTGCCAGTCTGTACATATAATCAAGCACAGCATCTTCATTGTCTGCGGAGCAAGGTCCAATGATAAGAAGAAGTCTCTGATCCTTGTCTGTAAAGATATCCGCAAGAATGCGGTCCTTTTCCTCCTTGACCGCTGCGATCTTTTCATCGATCGGATACTGCTCCTTGATCTCCTTGGGGGTGGGCAGTTTTCTGACAAATTCCATTTGCATTTCCATAGTCTCATCCTTTCAGTAAGTGAATTATCAGCGTCCCCTCATATCTGATAACAATCCCCCAATAGGGCCAAAAGCAACATATCAGTCTACAGGCCCCTCATAATATGCCTGTCCCAGTGAAAGGCCGCCATCATTAGGTGAAATATAATGGTGTCTTATGGGTAGCAGCATATTACGCCTGAGTGCGTCCTCCGTCAGACGCAACAGAAGTGTATTTACAAAGCAGCCGCCTGTAAGGGCAACTGTACGGATACCACTTTCCTGAGCAGCCTCATGACATGCCCTGCTGAAAAGATCAGCAAGCATCATGTGGAACTCAAGTGCAAGCATGTCCACATCTCCGCCGCTCTCATAACTATCAATAATATATCTGAAAACAGCATCGGTGGGAATGATCCCAAGGCCTCTTTCCCGTCTGATCGTATATTCCCGGTCATCAACCGTCTGTCTTACACGTTCTCTAACCGAATCAATACCGGATCCTGCATATCTGGAGTTAAGAGACTGAAGATCCCTATACGCTCTCTGAGCAGCAAACTGCAGCTTCATAGCCGCCTCGCCCTCAAAAGTAGACTCCCTACATATTCCGAGGATCGCAGATACGGCATCAAAAAGCCTGCCGCAACTTGTAGAAGTCACTTTTCGGACATTCTGCTCAAACATCACGGAAACTGCTTCCCACTCAGCTTCACTGCTAAGTCCCAGTCTTACCTCATGCATGTGAGCATCGCTATGAGTATACTGATCAAGAAGCATTCCCGATGCGACTCTCCATCCCTGAAGAACCGCCGCATCTCCTCCCATCTGAGAGAAAGGAGCAATACTATATAACCTCTGATAGCCGTTTCTGTCAACCCTTAATAGCTCACCGCCCCAAATGTTACCGTCAGCTCCGAAACCTGTGCCATCAAGCGCAAGCCCCAAAACAGGGTCTGTAACGGCATTTTCGGCCATACACGAAAGAACATGAGCAAAATGATGCTGAAGCGCCACAAGCCTGATATGGTCTCTGGTTGCAATAGCTCTTGCCAGGCCGCCTGAAATGTATTCGGGATGAAGATCGCATACCACCCTCTCCGGCTCGATATGAAGCGACGAAGAGAAAAAATCTATCATACTCTCGAGAGCATCCCTTGTACGCACATCGGAAAGCTCTCCTATAAATGAAGAAGGATAATATCTCCCCTCTTCCTTGAGAGTAAAGGTACTTTTGAGCTCACCACCCACTGCGAGGACCGATTCCGTATCGTCTTCATTTTCCACCGGGAGAGGTGCGAAGCCACGAGAGCGCCTTATCATGTAGGGCTTACCCTCATACATCTGGAGCACACTGTCATCTGCTCTCACCAGGATCTCCCTGTTGTTGGACAGCACCATGTCACAGATTCCGGAAAGCATATCGATCACCTCGGCGTCGCTGGTAGCAACCGGTGCTCCGGAAACATTGCCACTGGTCATTACAAGGTACTCGGGCATCTCCACATCATCGGGATAGTCAAAAAGAAGATGATGCACTGGAGAATAAGGAAGAAATACTCCAAGGTTGGGATTGCCCGGTGCGCAGAACATGACCGGAAGATCTCCTACAAGCTCAAGCTCACCGTCAGTATTCATGATGATGTTACCGCCCACAGCCTCTCCCTTACGAGGAAGGATGACTATAGGTCTTGCTGCCGATGTGAGCATGTCTTGAGCATCATTGTCTATAACACATACTCTCTTTAAAACGTCTATATTTTTACCCATGATGGCCAAAGGCTTATCCGGGCGCCTCTTTTTCCTGCGAAGCCTGTTGACCGCCTCCGGGTTGGTAGCGTCACAGGCAAGATGAAATCCGCCTATTCCCTTGACTGCAACTATGCCACCCTCTGCGATCTTACGTCTTGCAAGGGTAATAGCTGCTCCGTCCATATGATCCTCGGGCCAGTTTGCCGGAAGATTGTCATCACCATACTCCTCAGGAACATCTTTGATATCAAATGCATAAACCCTGGGACCGCAATGCGGGCAGCAAAGAGGCTGGGCATCAAATCTGCGGTCTGAAACATCCTCATATTCAGCAGCACACTCATCGCACATCTCAAAATCAGCCATAGAGGTCTGCTCCCTGTCATAGGGAAGAGATCGGATGACCGTAAGCCTGGGACCGCAGTTGGTACAATTGATAAAAGGATGCAGGTATCTCCTGTTATTCGGATCGTATAACTCCTGAACACACTTGGAACAGGTCGCTATATCCGGAGATATATATCTTTGACCCTTGCGTGATCTGCTTTTTTCAATACTGAAATCGCTGTAAACTTTTTCACGGCCCTGACTGTGATCCACATCAATGCGAAGTATCATAGCTGCCTGTGGTGCATCGGTCTCCAGTCTTTCCTTAAAGTCCGATATCAGACTATCATCTCCGGATACTACTATCTCAACGTAAGGTCCGTCATTTCTAACGGTCCCGCCAAGACCCATCTCGTCCGCAAGACGCTTAACAAAAGGTCTGAACCCCACGCCCTGCACTACACCAAAGACGCGCATCCTTTGTGTTTTCATAATTAATAGCTCCTTAATACTGTATCATTTTTATAGATAACGAAGACCATCTCAATCATCTATTATAACCTCTGTTACCGGCTTTTTGTACATAAGATCATAAAGTACCGGAATAATAATAAGTGTCATCAATGTCGCATAAATAAGTCCGCCAACTACTACAATGGCCATTCCACGGCCCATATCGGATCCCATATCAGATGAGAAGATCATGGTACACATTGCGAGGATCGTGGTAAGTGCCGTCATAAGAATAGGCCTCATCCTCTTGCGTCCGGCCTCCACCAGCGCATCCTGTCGTTCTGTTCCATCAAGCCTGAGCTGATTGACGAAATCCACATATACGATACCGTTGTTAACGATAACTCCCATCAGGATCAGGAATCCCATTAGTGAAAGAAGCGAAAGCTGCTGTCCGCTGATAAGCAGTCCTACAAGTCCGCCTGTAAATGCAAGGGGCACCGTAAAGATAACTATAAACGGCGAAAGCAGGCTCTGGAACTGTGCTACCATGATAAGGTAGATAAAAATGAATCCCAGCAACATCATCTGAAGCATCTTATTGACTACTTCGTTGGTACTGGCTGTCTCACCTGCGATCTCGATATCAACTCCGGCCGGTGCATCGTACTTGTCTATCTTGTCTTGAAGTGACCTGGATGCAACCGTAGTATTGACCCCATCCTTAGGCTGAGCCGTAACGGTGATAAAACGCTCCTGGTTTTCTCTCTTGATAACTGCCAGTGACTTACCCTCGGTCTTGGTGGCAAAATGAGAAAGCTTGTATTTCTTTTTCGTAACAGTACCGTCCGATTTCGTACTTTCAACCTCTATCTCATAATCCATAAGATTATCATATGTGAGCTGATCTGTCTCGTCAACTATGGTAACCGTATAATCCTTCTCTGTGGTATGAAGTGTTGTCGAGGTGGCACTTGTCGTCAGCTTTTCAGAAAGTTCCGAAAAGATCTGCGCCACGGAAAGTCCCGCTCTGGCCGCCTTATTTTTATCTATGGTCAGTTCGATCTGCTTATCTCCCTCTTCCTGGCCATTTTCAATGCGCTCGAAGGAGTTGCTGTCTTCAACGATCTTCATGATATCCTCACTGACCGTCAAAAGCTGATCCGTATCCGTTCCCTTGATATCGATGGAAAGACCGTTGCCAAACATGGCTGTCATATCCATATTGGACGCCGATACACTATAGTCCTCCAACTTATATCCGGAAAGGATATCCTCGATATCGGCAGAAACCCGCTTGTTTTCATGCTCTCTTCCCTTATCGAGCATAACAAATACCTGCATGCTGCGAAGTGAGCCTGTAGAAAGACCGTCTATGCCAAGAAGTCCCACAGACCCTGTGGATGCCATAGCTCCCACATCGGATACTCCGTCTACCTCTGCGATCTGCTTTAAGATGTCATCGGTCGCAGCCGCACAATCTTCATTTTCCGTCCCAACCTCAAAGGTAAAGTCTGCAGACAACTGATTGCTGGCAATATCCGGGAAGATCACAAGTCCCATCTTTCCTACCTCGAATATGGAGAAAGCAAGAAGAAGGATAGCTATTGCCACCGGAACTATCTTGAATCTGAGGCTGAACCTGAGTACGGATTCGTACATATTCTGGAAAGCTTCGTAGATCTTACCGCTCTTTTCGGAAGTCTTGCGCAAAAGAGTCGCCGACATGGAGGGAACCACCGTAAGAGCTACGACAAGTGATGCAACCAGTGAATATGTGATGGTAAGACACATATCCATAAGCAGTTCTCTGGTAATGCCCTCGGTAAAGAGCATGGGCAAAAATACACATATCGTAGTAAGGGTTGAAGCCGTGATAGCTCCCGCTATCTGCTTTGCACCCTCAACAGCCGCACGCCCCGGAGATACTCCCTCGTTGCGCAGTCTGTATATATTCTCGATAGAAACTACGGAGTTGTCAACCAGCATTCCGATTCCGAGAGCCAGTCCCGAAAGAGAAATGGCATTGAGCGTGATACCGGAGAAATACATAAGCACAACGGCAAACAGTACCGAAAGCGGAATGGAAAAGCCTATAACCAATGTAGGTCTGGGATCCCTAAGGAAAAGCATGAGTACCAGGATCGCCAGGATAGCTCCAAAGATCAGGTTCTGAAGAACGGAGCGAACGATCATATCAATGTAATCGCCCTGATCCATGACCGGCAAAAAGTGCAAGGTAGGATCCGCCTCGCTCATATCCAGGATCGCCTTGTTACAATTATCGGAAACCTCTGAAGTATATGCCGTAGACGCCTTCATGATTGATACAACAACAGCCGGGTCACCGTTCATCCTGGCGTAATTGTCGGCAGAATCATCAATATATGTGATCTCCGCCACGTCTGAAAGCTTGACATCTCCCACTCCCGGAGCCTTGACAAGTACCAGTTCCCTAAGCTCATCAAGTTCGGAAAACTCGTCCCCAACCTTAAGCAGATACTGGGTATTATCCTCGGAAATATAACCTGCAGGCATGTCAAAGTTCTGTGCCGCCAAAAGCTTGGACAAGGTGTCCATGTTCAAAAGAGCATTGAGATTGGCATTTTCTCTGGCTGTCTTGGCAGATTCCTTAAGAGTGTCCTCTGCCTCCTTGATCTTGGCATCACTTTCCTCAAGCTTCTCAGCCGCTGCCGTAAGCTGGGCCTCGTTGGAACCAAAGGCTGCCGCTGCAGTCATCTTGCCACTCTCAACCTTTTCGTAGTTTTTCTCAGCTTCCTTGACGGACTTTTTGATCTGTTTTAAAACTGCCTCCGCAGTAGCTTTTTCGGTATTAAGATTGCGGATCGCCGCATCGATCTCCGGGATCCTGGTATGAGCGCCGTCATATACCTGCTTGATGGCCTCATAGGAAAGCTTGGATGCCGCATCCGACTGGCCTGCTGCCGTAAGCATCTGCTTGAGAGCCTCCACCTTTTCGGGATTCTCGGCTGCATCATCAAGGTCCTGAGGCATACCCTCCATAGGCATCTGCTTGTACAAGGTCTTGATGGTATTATTGAGCTCGTCATACGCACTCTGGTAAGCATCCTTTTCAACACCAAGTCCACGGATTGACGCATCAAGGGAGCTGACTTGTGACTCGTAAGCTGCCTTAAGAGCCAGTGCTTCATTGAGTTGCTTTGTTAGCTTAGCCATCTCGGATGCAGTCTCCTCGCGGGATGCTTCCAGCTGACTCTTGCCCTCTTCTATCTTGGCTTTGCCGTCGGCCAGCTGATCCTTGGACTTGTCCAACTCCTTCTGGGCCTCGGCAAGATTTTTATCGACCTTTTGCAGAATCTTGTCGTTGATATCATCTATTTTGCTCTGAACCAAACGTATTTCAACAGACTGGGTAACTCCGCCCACAGTAGAAACAGATGCTACGCCGTCCTGCCGCTTGAGTTCCGGAACAACCTCGTCACGCACATAATCCGTGAGTTCGTAAATATCTGCTCCGTCTCTCGTGACACCTACATACATGGTCGCCAGCATATCGGAGGATATCTCGATTATCATAGGCTTGCCGGCAAGTTCGGGCAGTGTCAGGTTTTCAACACTCCTGGCAACTCGGGAAGCCGCTGACTCCATATCGCTATCCTCGGAAAACTCCAACATGATCATGGAGTAATTCTCAGCGGAATTGGATGTGATATTCTCAATACCTGAAAGGGTTCCGATGGTATTTTCAATGGGTTCGGTGATATCATGCTCCACACGCTCCGGCGACGCACCGGGGTAGGTAGTAACCATAGCCAGATACGGAACCTTGATGGATGGGATAAGATCCGTCTTCATCTTGGTAAACGCAACGATACCGAGAACGATTATCATGCAGATCCCTACGAATACCAGGTACGGTCTTTTTACACTGAGTTTGATCATATGTCTTCTCCTATAGATGTCCGGCCTTTTAATTCTCTTTCATATGTAGCGATTCGTGAGGTTAATTATACACTACTTCAGCGCGATAA
>JAEELH010000030.1 GCA_016288825.1 Lachnospiraceae bacterium
CGGGATATAACAGTAGTGACAAGACCGCTTTTATTCAGTGGATAGGGATGGATAAATGATGAAGGACATGAACGGGGAACTTTCAAAGGTATATGTGAAGAGGATAGAAAAATGAACGATTATTTGCGGGAAAGCCTAAGTTACTTTGGGCTATACAGGAAGATGTTCCAAGTAAAGAAGAAATATAATCCGGTTGTGGTTTCCTATGGTAGTGATAAGGAGCAGTATTTCCTGTACTATGAACCAAAGAAGGTTATGAGCGACAAGATTATTGTCTGGGTTCATGGTGGAGGTTGGAATGCAGGAAATCCAAAATTCTTTGATTATGTGGGCCAGTGTATCTGCGATCAGGGGTATCGGTTTGTTTCGTTGGGCTACAGATTGTCTCCAAAGTATAAATACCCTTGTCAGATCAAGGATGTTTGCGTGGCATATAGTACTGCAATCAATTACTTGAAAGATAACGGGGTAAGTACATCAAAGATCATAATTGCGGGACCATCTGCCGGAGCACATCTGACATCCATTATGTGTTACTGCAGGAAGGTTCAGAAAAAGTACGGAGTTGATGTTTCAAACATCATTGGATTTATCGGTTCCGGTGGACCATACAGTTTTAGAGATGATCAAGGTCTGACTATCAAACTACTACAGAACCAACTCTTCAAGAGAGGGTATAACAGGAGAAACGGGGAGCCTGTAGCGCTGATGTCAAAGAATAACATCCCTATGCTTCTTATCCAGAGTAAGCATGATGGACTGGTTGAATATGCCTGCGCAGAAGATTTCGCCCAAAAGGCAAAGGAACTGGGCAATTCGTGTGAACTATATAGCATCATAGATAAGAAGAATACGCATTCGTGGTATACGGCGGGGATGTTTATGGAGACCAGAGAAGAGAATAAGGGCTTGGATAAGTTCTTTTCATGGATAGAGGAACGATAAAGGGGAACTTACAAATGCATTTTGTTGATGCAAAAGGTATCCTGACCTGCAACGGCGGATACTATGGAATGAATATTTACCGGGGATGCACACACGGTTGCATTTACTGTGACAGTAGAAGCAAGTGTTATCAGTTTACGCATCCTTTTGAAGATATTGAGGTGAAGCAGAACGTACCGGAGCTTCTGGAAAAGGCACTGAGGTCGAAAAGAAAAAGGTGCATGATCGGAACAGGCGCAATGTCAGATCCGTATATGCATTGTGAAGAAGAATTGAAGCTTACAAGGAAATGCCTGGAAATAATCAAGGAGTATGGATTCGGACTTGCGATACAGACAAAGTCTGATCGTATATTAAGAGACATTGATCTACTGGATGAAATAAACCGCACTGCCAAATGCGTAGTCCAAATTACTCTCACAACGTATGATGATGACCTTTGTGCTCTTTTGGAGCCAAATGTTTGCAATACAAAGCGCCGTATTGAGGTACTTGAGAAAATGCAGGAAAGAGGGATCCCGACAATCGTGTGGCTGACGCCTATACTTCCTTTTATCAATGATACAGAAGAAAACATCGTGACGATTTTGAATGAATGTGTTCGGGTAGGCGTAAAAGGGGTTATTGATTTTGGGATGGGACTTACTCTTCGTGAGGGCGACAGAGAGTATTATTATTCAGCGCTCGACAGACATTTTCCGGGAATGAAAGAGCGGTATATCAAAAGGTATGGGAATGCGTATGAACTACCAAGTCCGAATGCAAAAGAATTAACGAGGATATTTAAAGGTATTTGTAAAGATAATGGGATCATGTCCGGTCCTGATGAGTGCTTTAGGTATATGAATGAACTGCCGGACAAGTATCTGCAGATGAGTATCTTTGACATATAAGATTTTTTTTTACAAAAAATGATTCTTGATGGACAATTGTTGTACATTGGGTGATATAATCCTATCATTAAATCGAAAGACTATAGATTCAGTGAGAACTATTGACCGGGAAATAATGATTTGGGAGGAAAAGATATGCCTAGAAAAAAACGTGCAAATGTAGCTTTGATAACTGATCCGACAAAAACTCAGTATATGGGTTTTGTGGATGATGTAAACGATCTATTTGAGATTGCCAAGGATATGCACCTCGATACAAGGATAGATGAGATTTTAGTTTCTCTTAATGCCATGATCGACAGCATCCAGATACCTCCGCGTGCCAAGGCGGATGTAAAGAAGAATCTTCAGGATAAAAAGGCTGCACTTACAGCGCTTGTTTCCCAGCTTGAAGCCATAAAGGGAAATGTCAGCGTCTTTGTTTCGCAGGAGTTCCTGAGCTACAGTCATTTAAACAGGGCCCTGAAATGGAAAAACGATGACCCTCTCAAGGATCCGGATAAGATCTATGAGGGCTATTATAAAGAGCATCTGGACACCCTGCGTGTTTATCCTAAAGACATAAAAAAGGTCTTTACCGGCGAAGGTGAAGGCGGAATACCTGTAAATATCAGAGAGAATCTGGATAACTACAATAAACTCACCGGTTATGCGGAATATGCCAACGAGGATTCCGTATTACTCAAAGTGGACGAGCTTTTTAATGATGTTACAAAGCTTTTTACAAAGTCCGCTAGGATAACTACGCTTTCAAACAGATACAGCGCCATAAAGGAGATCGAGTCCAATATAAATTACGATCAGAAAAACTTAGAGGAATACGGAAAGTCATGCTTTTATGACAAGAATTTCTCTATGTCAAATCTTTTCGCTGACTATCTCGATAAGAGTAACAAAAAAAGTGCGGCTCAAAGGGAAAGAGATGCAGCAAAGTCGGCCATGGAAAAAGCCAGGATGGATCAGATCAAACTCCAAAATGACTATCAGGAACTGATAAGGTCTAATGAGGTGGATGAAGAGACGAAGCAAAGGACTATTGCCGAGTATAATGAGAAAAAAGCCATTTATGACAAGATACTGAATATTAGAAAGGCGATCGAAGAGGGCAATAAAAAGTTCCCTTATCCCGATATTACCGGTTTAAAGAACGCATATGGCGCAGAATATCAAAGCTTTGATGATTACATGAAGACCTGTACTTTGGGCATGAATGATCTAAAAAAACAGGAAGAAGATACACAGGACAAGCTGGATAAAAATAACAGCGTTGTTCAGAAGACCAAAAAACTGTTCAATAATGATGAGAAACTGGAGGGCTTTTATAAAAAAGAGTCGGAGAAGGTACAGTATCAGCTTTACCCTGCTTATTGCCGCAAGTTTGTCTCATACATCAGGAGCCTTCCCGAGGAGTACAGGCTGAGCTTTCAGACCCTTAATGTTATAAAACTTAAAATTGATATAGACGCTAAGCTTAAGGAGAAAAAGGGCAG
>JAEELH010000031.1 GCA_016288825.1 Lachnospiraceae bacterium
GACGGATCAGGAAAACAAGCCTCTTGAAAGCGGATTGGATCGTGATGTCAAGAAAGAAAAGCGAAAAGGTATCCTCCTTTGGATAATAGTGGAACTGGTAGTTATCTCAGTAACGTTTTTGATCATTTTTGTATCTTACAGAGTAAACAAATATCTGGGAATAGGAGTAGAGGCCATTCTCACTTGTTACATCCTGGCGGCCAGAAGCCTTTGCCGGGAGAGCATGGCGGTAAGCAGGGAACTTGAAAAAAAGGATATCAGAGCAGCAAGAAAGGCTCTTTCCATGATAGTCGGCCGTGATACGGCTGAACTTGAGGAGGAAGAGATCGCCAAGGCGGCAGTGGAAACCGTGGCGGAAAATACTTCCGATGGAGTTATCGCTCCTCTTTTTTATACAGCCATAGGCGGCCCCGTTTTGGGATTCGCTTATAAGGCTGTCAATACCATGGATTCCATGTTGGGATATCGCAACGAAAGATACGAGAATTTTGGATGGCTTTCAGCCAAGGCGGATGATGTTTTAAACTTTATTCCATCGCGTCTCAGCGCCATATTTATGATACTGTCGGCCTTTGTCATGGGACTTTTTTCAAAGGTCTACAGCGGGGCCGGAGCGTACAGGATCCGGAAAAGGGACAGGCTAAAACATTTGTCTCCCAACTCAGCCCAGACCGAAAGCGTCTGTGCCGGAGCCCTGGGGATCAGGCTTGGAGGGGCTCACCTATACGGCGGAATCATGGTTGAAAAGCCCGGCATAGGAGACGAGCTCCGCAAAACAGAGACTGCGGATATCAAAAGGGCAAATAACCTTATGTTTGCAACCGAGGCGGTAGCGGCCATGATCATCTCTGCGATCCTTGCGGTAATATACTATGTTATTACGAGCATGGCCGGTAATCTTACTCAATAGGAAATCGCAAATAACTATGATGATAAGTGAGTACTGATTGGGACATTTAAGGTAAAATTAATGGAATTCGAAACAGTAAGACCTGAAGAAATAGAAAAGCGAAGTTTCGAGATCATCACCGAGGAACTTGAGGCAACTGGTATCTTTCTTGATGAAGAAACCTCCTTTGTCACAAAGCGCTGCATCCATACTTCCGCTGATTTTGATTATGCTACAACTCTTTCTTTCTCAGAGGGAGCCGTGGATGAGATGAAAAGGCTTATCAGAAGCGGAGCATATATTGTGACGGATACCAACATGGCCCTTGCCGGGATCAATAAGAAAAAGCTGTCTGCTTTCAGCGGCGAAGCCCTTTGCTTTATGGCGGATGAGGACGTTGCCGCGGAAGCAAAAGAAAGAGGGATCACCAGGGCAGCAGTTTCTATGGAAAAGGCGGCCCGGCTGGATAGTGATGTGATCTTTGCCATAGGGAATGCGCCTACAGCACTGGTTAAGCTTCATGAAATGATGGAGCAGGGGATCTTTACACCCAAGTTTGTGATAGGCGTTCCCGTGGGATTTGTTAATGTGGTCTGGGCAAAGGAACTATTTCTGGGAGGAGATGTCCCATATATTATCAATAAGGGCCGCAAGGGTGGCAGTAATATTGCAGCTTGTATCTGTAACGCTGTTTTGTACGATATGGGACAAAACTATTTGCCGTAAAGTATTATTAGAGAACGTATGAAAAAAGGATTCACAACCGGAAGCTGTGCTGCGGCGGCCGCTAAGGCAGCAGCCTATATGCTTCTTTCGGGGAAGGAAAAATCGAAGATAGAGATTACCACTCCTGCCGGAGTTTCTTATTGCCCGCAGATCGAAGAGATAGATATGGCAGCAGATCATGTCAGCTGTGCCGTAAGAAAGGATGCGGGGGATGATCCGGATATCACCAACGGAACCCTGGTATTTGCCAAGGTAAGCTTTGGGGAGGAAAACGCAGGCGGCGTTATAACGGAAGCCGGAAAGGACACAGATGAGGCACGAGTTATCATAGAGGGCGGAGAAGGAGTGGGCCGAGTTACCCGGCCGGGGCTGGATCAGCCTGTTGGAAACGCTGCCATTAATTCAGTTCCCAGGCAGATGATCGAGTCCGAAGTCGGACAAGTAATGGATCTTTTTGACCATGAGGGCAGCCTCGTGGTTGAGATATCTGTTCCCGAGGGAAAAAGTCTTGCTGAAAAGACCTTTAATCCCAGGCTTGGTATTGAGGGTGGGATATCCATCATCGGTACCACGGGTATCGTTGAGCCCATGAGTGTAAAGACGCTTCTCGATACCATAAGGGTGGAGCTGAATCAGAAAAAAGTAATGGGAGCACAGGTTGCGGTTGTATCACCCGGAAACTACGGCCTTGATTTTATGAAGGAAAAATACGATTACGATCTGGACAAGGCTGTGAAGTGTTCCAATTTTATTGGGGAAACCATTGATATGGCAACTGAGCTTGGGTTTGAAAAGATGCTTCTATGCGGCCACATCGGAAAGCTTATCAAAGTCTCCGGAGGGATAATGAATACCCATTCCCGAGAGGCGGACTGCCGTATGGAACTTATGGCAGCGGCAGCGCTAAAAGCCGGAGCAGATGGCTGTGTGTCCGAAATGATACTTGACTGTCTGTCTACTGAGGAGGCAGTGGAGATATATCTGAAGGAAGGCATAGCAGAAAAATGCTTTGAGTATATTATGGAGCGGATCTCTTTTTATCTCAATAAAAGAGGTGGAGGCAGGATGGACGTTCAATGCCTCATGTATTCCAATCAATATGGTCTTTTAGGAAAGACAGGGAAAGCGGAAAGTTTTCTTTCACAGGCATGACATGACAAAAGTGTGCTTATTCAAACAGATCACAGAGAGGATCGAGGAATGGTTAATTTCGTAGGCGCAGGCCCCGGGGCTGTGGATCTTATCACAGTCAGAGGGATGGAACTACTTAAGAAAGCGGATATCATCATATATGCCGGGAGCCTTGTCAATCCGGAGCTTTTGTCATATGCAAAGGATGGAGCGCAGGTTTATAACAGCGCTACTATGACCCTTGATGAAGTCCTTGATGTGATGAAAAAGGGGGCTGCAGATAATAGAGAAATAGTGCGCCTTCACACAGGTGAGCCCAGTATCTACGGGGCAGTTAGGGAGCAGATGGATGCTCTGGACGAAGCGGGAATTGAATACAGTTCTTGCCCCGGAGTGACGGCCTGCTTCGGTGCGGCGGCAAGTCTGGATCTTGAGTATACACTTCCGGAGGTTTCTCAGAGTCTGATTATCACAAGACTTGAGGGAAGGACGGCAGTTCCGGAGGGTGAGCGTATAGAGCTTTTGGCTCAGCACGGGGCATCCATGGCCATTTACCTTAGTGCGGGGATGATGGATGAGCTTTCCCGGAAACTGATGCAGGGTGGTTATTCTGCAGATACACCGGCGGCCATCGTTTACAAGGCAACCTGGCCGGAGGAGAAAAAAATAGTATGTACCGTGGGAACTCTGGCTGAGAGTGCAAGGCAGGAAGATATCTATAAAACAGCCGTAGTCCTTGTGGGAGATGCTATTGGTTGCGGTGATTACGGGAAATCAAAGTTGTATGATCCCACTTTTTCCACCGAATTCAGGAAGGCGAGGGAAACAGATCAATGAAAAAGATAGCTATCTGCTTTTCGCCTTACGGAGAGAGCGTCATCAAAAAACTTAATGAAGCTTGCGAGGGAAAAGGAGTGGGTCCGGTAGAGGCGTTTGTGCGCAGAGATTCGGAGGATCTTCCCTCCGGGTTTACTGAAGTTAGCGGATCCCTCGAAGAGTGGACAAAGTCCGTTTTCGTACCGGGCAACGCCCTTATATTTGTAGGCGCAGTGGGGATTGCGGTTAGGGCTATAGCAGGGCTCTGCATGGACAAGTTGACGGACTGTCCGGTGATCGCCATCGATGATAATGCGCAGTTTGTGATACCCATCCTCTCCGGTCATGCCGGAGGAGCCAACAAGCTGGCGGTTACTATAGCGGAGCTTCTGGGAGCCGTACCGGTCATTACAACTTCTACCGATGTTAACGAGACCTTTTCAGTTGACAGTTTTGCGGTTGAAAACCGCTTATCCATCGCAAATCGTGAAGGAATAAAAAGGGTATCGGCAAAAGCCATCGAGGATAAAAAAGTTACTCTTTCCATAAAGGGTTTCCCGCCAAAGGAAAGAGTGGATGTCATTGTAGCAGATGAAACAGATGCAGAATATTCTCTTCTGCTGAGTCCGAAACCATACTTGGTAGGGCTTGGTATGAAAAAGGATAAGGATCCAGTCGAGGTGGAAGATTTCTTTTTGCAGGAACTTGAAAAGGCTGATATTAATCCGACAGATGTTTATGCCATCTGTACTATTGATCTCAAGGAGGATGAGCCGGCGATCGTCCGTCTTCGGGATAAATACAGGATCCCGGTGCTTTCTTTTGATAAAGAGATCCTTGGCAGGGTAAAGGGAAGCGTCAGTCCATCTTCTTTTGTTGAGAATACCGTGGGAGTTGATAATGTCTGCGAACGGGCGGCCATAGCAGGAGCGTTGTTTGGGGAAGATTTCGGTGAGCCTTGTGAGGAGCGGGGCCCCGTTCTTGTTTCTCCCAAGTCAGCGAGAGACGGGATGACACTAGCCATTGTAAAGCGGTAGATGAAGAATCTTTGGGATCCTTCGCTACGCACGGAATGATAAAAGGACGATATTGCATGGAGTATGATCGGAAATGAGCAAGATATATGTAGTAGGTATCGGCCCGGGTGAGGGACGGATGATGACTTTTCAGGCAAAGGAAGCTCTGGAGGAAAGCGACATTATCGTTGGATATAAAGCCTATATCGATCTGGTAAAAGATGACTATCAGGATAAGGAATTCTACGAAAACGGCATGAGGGGCGAGATAGAACGCTGTGAAAAATGCGTAGAATTTGCCATGGCAGGAAAGACAGTTTCTCTTATCTGCAGCGGAGATGCAGGTGTGTACGGCATGGCTTCACCTCTTCTTGAGGTAGCACAGCAGCATGGGTTTTCGGATATCGAGATAATCCCGGGAGTTACCGCTGCTCTAAGCGGAGGAGCCCTCCTTGGAGCGCCCCTCAGTCACGATTTTTGCGTCATCAGCCTCTCCGATCTTTTGACCCCCTGGGAAGTAATTGAAAAAAGGCTTAGAAGCGCGGCCCGGGGAGACTTTTGCATTGCTATCTATAATCCGGCCAGCAAAAAGAGGGCAGATCATCTCAAAAGGGCCTGCGAGATCCTGATGGAAGAGATTTCGGAGACAACGGCCTGCGGTTTTGTGAGAAATATCGGAAGGGATGGCTGTGAAAAGAAACTTTGTACATTGGGAGAACTTGCGCAGCAGGAAACGGATATGTTTGTTACGGTCTTTATTGGAAACTCACAGACAAGGATCGAGAACGGGCGGCTTATAACACCCAGAGGATATAAACTATGAAAAATATAGTGATCTTTTCCGGAACCACCGAGGGAAGAAAGCTTTCGGAACTCTTTTCAGCTGAGGGAATAAAGCATACGGTCTGTGTTGCCGGGGATTACGGCAGGGAAGTAATGAATGAGGGTCCCTTTGCAGATATACATGTGGGACGGATGGATGCGGAGGAGATGAAAACC
>JAEELH010000032.1 GCA_016288825.1 Lachnospiraceae bacterium
TAATAGCAAAAGGCGTTGACCAGGAAGCCCATAAGGGGATCGCCGGGCTTTGCCAGCATAAGATTGCAGCTCCATCTGCCCTGGACTATGTCCGCCCGCCACTTGGGGCTTCGGGAACGGAGTGTGAAAAAGTCTCTGTCAAAAAACTCCGGTTCCAGAGGCTTTGCCAGAAAATAGGTGGCATCAAGCCAAAGTCCACCGTAGCGATATAAAAGCATCACCCTAAGTATGTCAGAAAGATGAGTCAGGGATATACGTCCATCCCTGTACCTTTCCATGATATGAATGGGCAGATAGATATACTGCTCCATGTTTTCAGCTCTTATCTCACAAAGAACACAGCGGTCTTCCGGAATGTTGCGCCGTATAGATTCAAGACAAAGACGAACCGTATCCGGTGCCTGATCAAAACCCTGCCACCAGCAAACAAAAACCGGGATCCGACCTCCAAAATCCGGGGCCGGAGGCCAGTAATCAACCAGATCCTGCATATTGCCGCTGGCTGTCAAGGTAGACACATCCTGAAGATAAAGGTCTATCATTCGGGAGGTCATCTCCACCTTGCGAACGGCATTTTCACTGTCCACAGGATCCATAACCTCAACCGCATATTCATAAACCCGAAGGGCCCGGTGCATTACCCATACGCGAAGAAGTCTCTCGGAAAGATATCCGAAAAGTCTGGCCTGAAATTCATCATATCCCGAAATATCGGCCCGCTTTTCAACCTCAAAAAGAATATCAAAAAGCCACTGACAGTAGTCGTCAAAAAGCTGCTTTTTGCAGATCATCATATTGCCAAGGGACATCAGATTGCAGGAAAGTACGTGATCGTACTCAGGAAGATACTCCGGATACATCTCAGAAATCACTTCCCTTGTCAGTTCCAGATCCGAGATGTAGTGCATGCTGTCATAATGAGCCTTTACAGAAGACTCCTTGGTATACGCACTGTCAGGGAGTATGATATCGTACTCGCCCAGTGTTTTCTCTATTTCATCCTTTTTCAGAAAATCGTCTTCATAAACGAAGTATCGTCTGTAATGGCAGATCCCGACTATATCACAGGTGACATTTTTCCAGATCCAGTAGATACCCGTAAGCTCACAAAAGCTTTTATTTCGTGTGGAAATGTTGTCACCGGAATCGTCTCTGGTCATTCCCAGATCTTCGCCCAAGGCGCTGCCCACCTGAAGAGGAACGTACATCTCTCCCTCAGGAGGTGTGAAGGGCTTGTGTGCGCAGATAAACATGCGGGTGCCTTGTCCGCTTTCAGACTTTCCTGTTTGATGTAGCCCTTCGGAATAAGCCCCCTCACTATCGCTCGGAATGACATCTGTAGATGCCGTAACATCAGTTGCAGGTGACGTAGTATCGACTGCGGATGACATGGCATCGGCTGCAGGCGACGTGATACCGCGTCCGGTAAGTATCCGGGGCGTTTCGGGGAACACCACTCCCTGCTCTGTCACCAGGATCGCACCGTTTTCGCTACACCACTTCTTAAGCTCCTCCATAAAACCGGGACGCCGGAAGTTCAGGTCTTCGGCAGCATCAATCTCACCGGATGATCCGTTCAAAATCTCGTCACTCAGAAAAAAGGCAAGTACCATATCGTACTCGCCTGCCTTTTTCCACTCATCATCATGAAAAATATGATCGTAAACTACATCATATGCAGGCAAAAAAGACGTTCCGGGCACATCCAAGCCGTCCAGGATCATATCCTCCGGCAGATGGCTGCCACAGACCATGCGTCCTATGGCGCCGCTTCGTTTAAGAAGCATGCCGACGTCTAGCACACGACGGGGCTCTGCCTCAAGTATGGCGTCAAAAAACGGACGCAGTTCGTCTTTTTTGCAGATATAGTAGTTACTCATTTTTATGCTCTTTTTATGATGGTAACGCCAAGGGGATTGGGACCGGTGTGAACCCCGATAGCCGCACCGATCTGGTAAAGCTTGATATCCTCAGGTCCCAGAGACATGCCGTGAGGTGCCAGTGCCAGGATGACTTCATCCCTGAAAGCCTCTGCCTCGCTCCTGTCGTAACCGTAGCCTATATTGATCGCATAGGTCCTGACGGTTGCCCTGACCTCATCAACATATTTCTCGATAAGGCTGATGACCTTTTTCAGAGTCTGCTTCCTGCTCCTGGCAATACCGGAAGGAAAGATCTCGCCATCTCTGAGAGTGATCACCGGCCTGATGCCAAGGATGGAAGTCATGCTTTTTGCAACCTTGCCGATACGTCCGTTGATCTGAAGATAAGCAAAAGTTCCTACGGTAAAAAAGATACGTCCGGTATCTCGTATGTCCGAAAGACGACTTTCTGCCTCTTCCAGTTCGATTCCCTGATCACGAAGTTTGACTGCCTCGATAACGAATAGCCCCTGAAGAACTGTATTGATACGGGAATCCATAACTGCGATCCGCGCATCGGGATAGTCCTCAAGAAGCATCTCACGCGCATTAAGCGCAGACTGATAAGATGCCGAAAACTTCATGGTAATGCAGATGCACAGAACCGGAATATCTTCCTTAACATAAGGCTCCATTGCATCATAAAAATCCGCTATAGAAGGCGTAGAGCTCTTGGGAAATGTATTCGGGTCATCCACCATTTTCTGATAGAATTCTCTGACACCGATATCCACTCTCTCCTTCATATCCTGTTCCTCACCGAAGGATACGTAAAAAGGAACCAGGGTCAAATTGTTGGACTCAAGATACTCGTCCGGAAGATCACATGATGAATCGCTGATAATATGGAAGTTTTCTTTTTTCATAGTCTCACACCATTAGGTCCGTGCCTGCCGTGCTCTTTTTGATCATGATATTGAGCCGCTTACACGGTATGCTGACCAGAAGCCCGATAACAAGCGCTGCCAGAACATAGAAGCCGAGGCTTGACAGGTATACCCAGTAATCATTGCCATAGGTTCCCGCAACCGCCTCTCTTGCCGCGCTGATACTATAGGCAAAAGGCATGTATTTATAAAGTATCTGATAAACCAAAGGCAGCACCTCGACAGGGAAGGTTCCTCCCGATCCGGCTACCTGAATAACCATGAGAACGACGGCGATAGCCTCTCCCACTGCCTCGAAGGCATAGGTAAGTGCGTACAAAAACAACGTGTAGGTAAAGCTGGTTACTGACATGGCGAACCATAGTAAAAACGGATGCTCGCACTGGATACCTACATATAACAGAGCTCCAAGGACCGTAATAATGGTCTGGATCTGGCCGATGAGATAAAAAACAATATAACGACCAAAAAACTCCTCGTAAACCCGCATGTTGGTAACGCCCTCAATGGGCTTAACCTTGGTATGTATAATGGCAACCAGGATCAGTGAACCAACCCAAATTGAAAGAACAATATAGAAAGGCGCCATGGCCGA
>JAEELH010000033.1 GCA_016288825.1 Lachnospiraceae bacterium
CATTCAGCAGCGCCGAGGAGCTGCTGGAGGATTACCGTCCTCTGCAGTACACCCTTGTCTTCATGGATATCTACATGGACGGGATGACCGGCGTGGAGGCTGTTAATAAGATCCGTGAGATCGACAGTGAGACCCTTATCGTCTTTCTGACTACCAGCCCGGACCATACCTTTGATGCCTTCAAGGTCCACGCTTATCACTACATCCTTAAAGTCCCTGAGGATGATGTACTTAAAACCAATGTCGCCAAGGTTTTGGATGATGTCGTGAAACTTCGCAACATCACCGAGGACGGCATCACTATCTCGGTAGACGGCAGCGAAAAAGTCTTTTCTTTCTCATCCATCGTATATGCTCAGACCGAAAAGAACTATATTCGGATAACCGACCACCATAAAAATGAATTCCGTATCCGCATGACATTTTCGGAGATGAATTCCTTATTAAGAAAAGACAGTCGTTTTTTACAGATCAACCGAGGAATTATCATCAATATGGATTATATCGATACTTTCGGAAGAGATTCCTGCGAGCTCTACGGCGGTTACAGCCTGCCTATCAATATTCGTGAGCACAAGAAGCTTGATCAGATCCGAAAAAACTATATCTTTTCCAAGCTTCATAACAGGCAGCAGATTGGAGGTGGATCAAATTGACAGTAGCAAATTATATCATGCCCTTTTTGTTTTTTCCCACACTGCTCATGATATTGGTTCTATGCTATGCTCCGGCCAGGAATCATCTTCGATATCAGAAGCGCTATACCGTAACAACTGCACTTATCATCTGTGCAGTGATATCTGTTGCCATCTTTGTTTCAACTGTGATCTTTTCACAGGATTTTGGCTTTGTGAATATACTCTGTGTCATTTGCCTGTTTATTATGTATCACCATTCACTCACGTTTAATATTTCGCAATCCGCCGCCATATTTCTTCTGATATCAACCATCGTTTCTTTTTTGGGGAATTTTTCCATCATCTTTGATGCACTCCATCATCCGGAGGGCAAACTGGTGGACTACAGTCTGAGTGCCTTTTTATTTCTTCTGGCACTTTTTGTTATTATCTGTGGACTGTTTGTATATCCTCTGGCAAAGTACGGATCATATATTTTTGATCATCTGAACCAGCCTATTGTATGGTGGATGTATGCCTCGGTTGCTGCTATTTTTTATCTGTTCAATCTGAGAATGATCATACATAACTACAGCACCCTGCATACCAACATGGTCGGGATCGCTTATATCACCGTTATGGTCACGATGTTTATACTCCTTATCATGCTCAACGTGATCTTCTATTTCATTGTCAACGCTCTGATCCAAAAAGCTGAGCTTGACGACCGGAACCGAATCCTGGAAATGCAGGAAAAACAGTTTGAATCTCTCCGGGATTATCTTGATTCTGATGCAAAGGCCAGGCATGATTTCAGACAGACCATATATACTCTTACGGAGCTTTCTGACGAAAAAGATTATCAGGCGATAGATGAGTATCTGCATAAGTACAGAGATGAGTTACCTCAGAAAGAAACCATTGATTTCTGCGAAGATAATGCGCTGAATGCGCTTCTTAATCATTATAGCCAGAAAGCTGAGAAGAATGAGATCCGGACAGATTTTCAGGTCTCACTTCCGACGGAGATGAATATCGATAGTATCGATCTATGTTCTGTTGTGGGAAATATATTGGAGAATGCCGTGATCGCGTGCTGTGATGTTGATGTTGAAAAACGTTTTATCCGTGTGGTTATTTCTGCAGAGCAGAATAGTGAATTGTATATTGCCATCGTCAATAGTTTTAGCGGAAAGTTGCGGCAAATAAAAGACCGATACCTCTCCACCCACAAGGGCGGCAATGGTATCGGCCTGATCTCCGTAGAAGCGACAGCTGCTAGATATGGAGGCTCCGCAAACTGGTCAAATGATAATGGAGTTTTTTATTCGGATGTAGTGCTGGTAAATAACTGTCAATAATCATCCAGAAAGTGATGTCTTTCTCCGTTTTTCTTATAAGCAATGAGTGTATCCACGTTTACGTTCTCCGCACTCCTGAAGATATTGGATTCAATATACGGATTGGTCTTCTTAAGCTCCGCGATCAGTTTCTTTGTCTCCAAACGCTTTGACGTAGACGTCCCGTCTTCCTGGATCGTTTCGCAGGTCTCGGTGAAGTGGCAGGCGCACCGTAGAAAATGCAGGTCGTTATAATCCCGCCATGCGCAGATATCACTCTCCCGCACCAGATACAGTGGTCTTATAAGCTCCATTCCCTCAAAATTCGTACTATGAAGCTTGGGCATCATAGTCTGCATCTGGGCTCCGTACAGCATTCCCATTAGGATAGTCTCGATCACGTCATCATAATGATGTCCCAGCGCGATCTTATTACAACCAAGTTCTTTAGCCTTACTGTAAAGATATCCCCGGCGCATCCTGGCGCAAAGATAGCAGGGACTTTTCTCTATGGTATCTACCGCATCAAAGATCTCACTTTCAAATATGGTGATCGGTATCCCCAGGTCTTTTGCATTACTTTCGATCAGCTCACGGTTCGCCTTGTTATAACCGGGGTCCATCACAAGAAATGTCAGTTCAAAATTACACTTCCTATGCCTTTGTATCTCCTGAAAAAGCTTGGCCATCAACATAGAATCTTTTCCGCCGGAAATACAAACAGCGATATGATCCCCTTCGCTTATAAGCTGATAGTTTTTACACGCCTTGGCAAATGGGGTAAAAAGCTGCTTGTGGAACTTCTTGCGTATACATTCCTCTGCCCTGCGCTGTTTTTCTTCTATCACAGTTCCGCCTCCATTTTTGCATTAATGAAAAGGGCCTCCCCATACGGGAGGCTCTTTTCTCTATTCTATGCGAATAGTTTCTTTTTATCTACCGAACTGAGGATCGTTGTTTCCTGAGTCTGTTGTAAACATCTCAAGCATGTTGATAGGATCGTCGAAGTCGGCAAGCCAACCCTCACGAGCGAAGGTGTAGTTACCAGCCTTACGATCATCAAGGAATACGTTCCAATCCTCTGTCTGGATGGTCATCTCGATGCCGAGTACGGAAAGGTCACTCTGGATACACTCAGCAACCTTCTGATGTCCGCTGTTCTCGTTGATAACGTAGGGAAGTGAGATTGCAGGTGAGCAAGCGTATGTACCGTCACCGTTGTCTGTGAATGTGTAGCCGCAGCCCTCAAGAAGGCTCTTAGCTGTCTCAACATCTGTTGTAGCTGCATCATAGTAGCTCTTGTTCTTGAACTCGCCGCCGTTACCGTCTGACATACCAACGGGGATGTAAGAATCAGCAACAACCTGCTCTGTCTGGCCTACAGTATCAACGATGTACTGACGGTCGATCAGGATAGCGATAGCGTGACGGAAGTCCTTAGCCTGCTGCTCTGTCATGCCTGCAAAAAGATCAGACTTAACATTGAATGCAGCATAGTATGTACCCATGTTGTCGATTACGTGGAACTCAGGATTGCTCTTGAGTGTCTGAACCTCATCTGTAGGAACAGTATCAGCAAAATCAAGGTCGCCACTGTTGTAAGCAGCGTAGATAGCTGTATCATCTGCAGAAAGCATGAACTCAAGTGTTCCCATTGTTACCTTGTCAGCATCGTAGAAGTTAGGGTTCTTCTCATACTTCATGCTCTCGTCATGTGACCAAGCTGTAAGAGTATAAGGTCCGTTGCAGACAAATCCTGCTTCCT
Organism: Lachnospiraceae bacterium; assembly: GCA_016288825.1. Lineage (GTDB taxonomy): Bacteria > Bacillota > Clostridia > Lachnospirales > Lachnospiraceae > Weimeria. Next base: position 3,723 of record JAEELH010000033.1, read on the forward strand.
GAGCCCATGTTCCGGGAGTCTCAGTATCAGCAGCCTCTACAGAAGCCTGATGTACAGGGAAGTATGCAGGGAATGCAAGAAGCTGATCGAAGTAAGGGCAAGGGCTAACAAGTGTGATTGAAAGTGTGTAATCATCAGTAGCCTCAACCTTGAGTGATCCGTCGCTGTTGCGATCGATAACATCGAACATGTAAGCATAGTCAGCAGCGGTCTTCTCATCAACTGCACGGTTCCAGCTGTAAACGAAGTCAGCAGCCTTAAGGTCATCACCGTTAGACCACTTTGTCTTCTTAAGCTTTACCGTGTAAACAAGTCCATCATCGGATACCTCGGGAGCTGCCTCTGCGACTGCAGGTACAAGCTCGCCTGCCTCATTGTACTCCATGATGCCGGAAAATGCTGCGATAGCAAGGCAAGCGCCGTCAACTGAAGAGTTAAGAGCGGGATCAAGGTGGTCAGGCTCAGAAGCAAGATTGATCTTGAGAGTGTCTGCGCCAGCCTTGGTTGCGTGCTGGAAATACTTGAATCCGTAAGCGTTAGCGTAGATGCCGTCTACGTCTGACTTCTGAAGATAGAGGTCATTGTAGTAGTAGATCGGGATAACTGCCCATGTATCCATAAGCATATCCTCAGCCTTGTGCATCATATCTACACGAGCTGCGAAGTCAGTAGTTGTCTTGATATCCTTGATAAGGGTATCATAAGCATCCCACTGAGGTGTGTAGCTTCCGGAAGCTTCCTCTGAACCTGCGTCTGTTTCAGCAGATGTGTCTGCTCCGGTGCTGCCTCCGTTGTCAGAAGCTGTTTTGCCGCCACAGGCTGCAAGGCCAAATACCATTGCGCCTGAAAGCATGAGAGCGAGTAACTTTTTCTTCATTTTGGTCCCTCCTATTGCTTTTTGAGCATTATTGCTCTGTTTTATTTTCTCCGCCTTTGGCGGATAAAACCTTATCTGTTCCAGCAAGCTACATAGTGTCCGTTGCCGCGATCCGAAAGTTCAGGCATCTTCTCGGCACACTTGTCAGTTGCGTAATTGCATCTGGTCCTGAAAGGACAACCTGTGGGCATCTTGAGAGGTGAAGGAACATCTCCCTCAAGAATGATACGCTTGCTCAGTCTCGCTGTCTTGGGATCCGGGATGGGAACCGCTGACAAAAGACTAAGTGTATAAGGATGCAAAGGATTATCATTGAGGTCGTCCGCATCCGCGATCTCCATCAAATGACCCAGGTACATAACTGCAATCCTGTCAGATATGTGATGCACTACCAGAAGATCGTGAGCGATGAAAAGATATGCAACGCCCAACTTTTCCTGGAGTTCCTCAAACATATTGACAACCTGTGCCTGAATGGAAACGTCCAGAGCCGATACCGGCTCGTCACAAACGATGAACTTGGGATTAACCGCCAGCGCTCTCGCAATTCCGATCCTCTGACGCTGTCCACCGGAGAACTCATGCGCATATCTCATAGCATGCTCGGCATTGAGTCCAACCAGTTCCATAAGCTCAAGGATCTTGTCACGACGCTCCTGCTTGGTGGAATAAAGCTTGTGAACATCCAGTGGCTCTCCAATGATATCCTCAACTGTCATCCTGGGATTCAGTGATGAATAGGGATCCTGGAAAACCATCTGCATCTTTTTGCGATAGGGAAGCATATCCACATCAATTCCCTTGTCGCTGTCAAAAAGCACATCACCGTCAAAAACGATGCGGCCCGCCGTAGGCTGATATAGTCTAAGAAGGGTACGTCCTACTGTGGTCTTTCCACAACCGGACTCTCCTACCAATCCCAATGTCTCTCCGGGACGAATGGCAAAGGATACGTCATCCACTGCCTTAAGAGGTATCTTTTTAAATCCCTGTGACACAGGAAAATACTGCTTTAAGTGTTCTACCTCTAAAAGGTACTTTTCTTCACTCATGCGCCTGCTCCTTCCTGTGCGATTACCGCATCCTTGATATTGAGCCAGCAGGAAGCCAGATGATCATCGCTCACCCAGTACTCATCAGGCTGCTGGGTAAGACAGATCTTCATAGCGTTCTCGCAGCGAGGGCAGAATGCGCAACCCTCGGGCATGTTTAGAAGATTGATAGGGGTGCCTCCGATAGGCATCAGCTTCTCGTTCATATTGTCCGCCTTGGGGATGGAACGAAGAAGTCCCTTGGTGTACTCATGACAAGGATTGTAGAAGATCTCGTCTGCGGTACCGCGCTCACAGATACGACCACCGTACATAACCAGGATCTCATCACACATGGACGCGATAACACCCAGGTCATGGGTTACCATGATGATGGCCATTCCCATCTTTTTCTGAAGATCCTGCATAAGCTCAAGGATCTGAGCCTGGATCGTAACATCAAGAGCTGTGGTAGGCTCGTCTGCGATAAGGATATCGGGCTCGCAGCAAAGTGCCATAGCGATCATGACACGCTGTCTCATACCACCTGAAAGCTCATGAGGATACTGTCTGATACGGCTTTCGGGCTCGTTAACGCCAACCAGAGTAAGCATCTCGATGGCACGGGCCTTGGCCTCCATCTTGTTTTTGCCTGTATGAAGGCGGATAGCCTCCTCCAACTGGAAACCAACTGTGAATACTGGATTAAGAGAAGTCATGGGATCCTGGAAAATGATGGATACCTTACTTCCGCGGAAGTCCGAAAGCTGACGCTCGGACCAATTTGTAATATTTTCTCCCTTGTATGAAACACTACCCTCTACGATACGTCCGGTCTCTGCAAGGATCTGCATGATGGAATATGCCGTAACCGACTTTCCTGATCCGGACTCACCTACGATACCGAGAGTAGTACCGGGTGTAAGTTTGAATGAAATACCGTTGACCGCACGAACCTCACCGTTGTCAGTGAAAAAGCTTGTATGGAGATTGTCAACTTCTAATAAGAATTCATTTTCTTCGCTCATCTGACACCTCCTTACTTAAGTTTAGAATCAAATGCATCACGAAGTCCGTCACCAAGAAGGTTGAGTGCCAGGACTATGAGGCAGATGATGATCGCGGGAACTACGAGACGATGAGGATAAGACTGCATAGCGCCTCTTGCATCATTGGCCAGGGAACCCAGTGAAGTCAGGGGAGCCGAAACACCAAGTCCAAGGAAGGAAAGGTAGCTCTCCGTAAAGATCGCGCTGGGCACCTGAAGTGCCGTGGTTATGATGATAACCGACAGACAGTTGGGCAGGATATGCTTCCTGAGGATCCGGCCATCCTTGGTTCCGATGGCTCTGGCTGCCAGTACATACTCGTTATTCTTAATAGTAAGGATCTGACCTCTGATAAGACGGGCCATACCAACCCAGTACAGAAGTGCAAATACAATGAACATGGAGATCATGTTGGTTCCCAACTTGGCAAGGGCTGTACCCGCAAGAAGAGGAGTCAGTGTCTCGTTCAAAACTACTGACAAAAGGATGATGATCAGCATGTCTGGAAGCGAATAGATGATATCAACTATACGCATCATGATAAGGTCCACCGTACCTCCGAAATATCCGGCGATGGAACCGTAAAGAAGACCGATGATAAGTACCATGACTGCTGCCACAACTCCGACGGAAAGTGACACCCTGGTACCGTAGATAACACGGATAAAATAATCTCTTCCCAGAGAATCTGTTCCCAGAAGGTGAGGGAAAAGCTTTTCTCCTGTCTCTTCCATGTACTGAGTCTCAAGCTGGGAATACTCCATGGGCCCAAGATTGGCTGCTGACTTATCCCTGCGTCCGCCTACATTAGTGATCTGTGAATAGCTGTAGGGGCAGAACATGGGGGCAATGATGATGGTAAGCAGTATCAGCACCAATACAACGATACTACCCATGGCCAATGGGTTCTTGCGAAGACGTCTCATACCATCCTTGAAAAAGGTGGTGGACTCTCCCATAACATCCTGCTGACGCTTCTCGTCATCGGTTGCTTTTTCAAAAATGTCCTTATTGAACTTGGAGAGGTCGATCTGTGAGGAGAGAAGTTGTCTCCTTTTAAGAACCTCGTTATTCTGTGCTTCCATAAATACCTCTTATCTGAAGGTGATCCGGGGATCTACCAGCTTGTATGCAATATCTGTGATCAGGTTAGCCACAACCATGAGGATAGCCAGGAAAAGTGTGGTTGCCATGATGGTGGTGTAATCACGGTTTGTAATACTTGTAACGAATGAACTTCCCAGTCCACCGATAGTGAAGATACTCTCTACTACCATGGATCCCGTAAGGATGTAAGCCACCATGGGGCCAACATAAGTGATAACGGGGATCAGGGCATTACGAAGAGCATGCATAAAGATCACCTTGGCACGGGAAACACCCTTGGCACGGGCTGTCCTGACATAATCCTGATTCAGGGCATCAAGCATACTTGTCTTGGTAAGTCTGGTAATATACGCCATGGGATAAACCGAAAGAGCGATGACCGGAAGGATGTAATTCGGATTGGAAGAACTCCATACCGGAATCCACTTAAGCTCAAGACAAAAAACAAGAAGAAGCAAAGTCGCCAGCACGAAGGATGGCATCGCTGTTCCCAAAGTCGTAAAGAATACTATAAGTCTGTCCGGAAGCTTGTTACGCGTAAGGGCTGCGATGGAACCCAGGATGATACCAACGATGATAGCCAGGATCGCTGCTGTTCCACCAAGCTTGGCTGATACCGCAAACTTGGAAGTAATGTCTGTCCAGATATCACGACCTGTCTTAAGGGAAACTCCCCAATCTCCGTGAAGTACATTGCCCATGTACAGAACATACTGTGTGGTCACCGGCTTATCCAGATTGTACCTCTCCTCCAGAACTTTTTTTGCTTCGGGAGATGTAGCCTTTTCTTTATTAAAAGGACCTCCAGGAATTGTCTCCATGGCGAAAAACGTGATCGCGCTAACGATAAGGACCGAAACTATCGCCAAGAGAACTCGCTTGATAAGATACTTAGTCACTTTATCCCCTCCAATTTAAATTTGAATACGAAAAAAGGTATGCAGATATAGCCCTTCTGCACACCTTTGTACACGAACAAAAAAAAAACCAAACTGCATCAACTTTTTCTATTATAAGTAATATTGCAGAAATGTCAAGAAAAACCTTTGTTACTGCGCTACTTTATCGCGATGTATTTGGTTGGTTTTAACGCTTCTTCTTTCGTTCCTTCTCCTCGCAAACATTACGAAATGCCTTCTCTCCGTACTCGTAATGATCAAAGAATTCGTCCTTCATGGCATCGATGAAGATCTGCATGTCATCCTTAATGCCAAAGTAATTAGGGATACCCTCCACACAATCCCACAGGAAATACGCGGTCTTTTTCAGTTTTTCCTCCGGGCTGGAAGCCATTATACCAAAAAGCTTGCGAGCGTACTTTGGGCCCTCACAGGTGGAATAATAACGCTTGGCGATATTGCGGATCTCCCAGTATACGGCAGAAACTGCAACGGGATCCGACTTATCCACGTCAGTCACTCCCATATCATCCATAGCCTCCATAATATCTTTTTTTGCTCCGGGCAGATACCTGTAGCGTATGCTCATATTGGCGGGTATAACGATAAGATACCAGATGCCGTTATCCACTTCCGTGACTGCATTCTTTTTCGGCTTATGACGCTTTTCGAAAAGGCTTTTACGCAGTTCATTGGCGCCGTCGTCCTCTACCTCGGAAAAGAGAGTCTCCATGATCTCCTTTCTTTTTTTGGGTTCCAGCTCCCGATAGTATTCAGCCCAGTTGTTGTTAGTTATGTATTCCATGAAAACCTCCATTTACTGCATATAATCCGAAACATTGTCACGGGTTACCCTGGCGTAGGGGAACCGGATATATTTTCCATCCATCAGATCCGCATACTGATCCAGATCTCCGACTATATCGTGACCGTCAGCCACTGCCATGGCCAGGACCAGCATCGCTTTGCCCTGCCCCTCTTTATCATTGTAGACCGTACCCAGCATACTTCCGCTTTCAACTGCCGCAAGCCCTTCCCGGGTTCCGTCGATCCCGACTATGGCCGGTCTTTTTGAAAAAGTTATATTTCTGGATTCGTACTCATCGATAGCCCCAAGAGCCATATCATCATTGTTGGCCAGCACAAGCTCGATATCATCACCGTACTTATCGATCATCTGCCCCATCTTGCTCTGAGCCTCGGAGCGCTTCCAATTGGCTATGCCGCTTTCCAGCTTGTCCACCTCGATACCTGAGTCCATTATCGTACTTACCGAGTACTCGGTCCTGATGATGGCATCCTGATGTCCGGGCTCGCCTTCTAATACCACAAGCGAGATCTTTCCGTCCTTGTTCTTATCCATGGAAGGATTGTCACGAAAAGCATCTGCCGCTATCTGGCCCTCGATATTTCCTGAATCGTAAGCGTCTGCGCCTACATAATAAAGCCTGTCCCAGCTGTACAGATCCTGATTGACCAGCTCCCTGTTGAAAAAGATCACCGGCACATCCGCCGCCCTGGCTGCCTCGATTATCATAGCCGGGTCAGTCCTGTCCACAAGGTTTACGCAGATCACATCGCAACCCGCTTTTATCAGTTCGTCCACCTGCTGATTCTGGGTGATCTGGCTGCCCGCCGAACCCCTTCGCTCAACGGTGATCTTGCTGCCTTCCTGCTTTTTCTCGGAAACATCCTCCATGAAAACATCTATGAGCTGGCTTACAAATGTATCGTATTCATCATATACTACAACACCGATCTTGATCTCTTCGGATTTGGTACCTTTACCTGCACAGCCTGTTGTTATAACACCTGCCATCATGGCAAGGACCAGGGTCGCACCCACAAGTCTGCCCCCCATGCTACTCCTCCCCCTAAGGGAAAAGCAGTTTTTGATTATCTTTTTCATAAATCTCCTCCGGACGGATCGGATATGAACTAACGATCACATCCGCATCGCTGGCATTAATAATGTACATGATATTTTCATAACCCCTGGTAAACTCATCTGTTACCACCATCCCGCTGATGACCAGATGATCCAGATAATAAACATTGGCAGGCGAATTGCCTATACCGTAAAGCTTTCTTTTTCTCCCCTTTTTCTCGGACATGTACTGGGCACAATCCGAAAGCGCTCTGTCATCCAAAGCTACCACAATGTCCGACCTTTTACTGGACTTAAGAAAACTGGAGGCGTCATATGGCCTCGTGATCCTGACTTTTATATTGCCTCCCGCATCTCGTATCCTTTCGGCAAGATAATCCATACGTCTGACATCGTACTCGTCCTTGGGATCAGCCCCAAAGAATATAAAAGTGCGATCCGTCAGATCCTGACCGTAATCCTCCGTGATCATGTTAAAAAGATGACCAACCTGCTCAGCCGGATCCGGATAGATATGCTCTCCCGGAGATGTGATCACGTGATCAGCCCCGTCAGCTTTTTCCTGTCTGATAAGAGCGTCTCTATCAGAACTTTTGTCAAAAAGCGAAGTTGTAACTGTGGTGATCTCAACGTTGTTATCGGAAGCCGCCTGCTCGATGCCTGCCATAAACGCTCCCCACCTGAGATTACCGGAATCTTCTACTACAACGGATACCCTGATGGGTGCCACATCATTTTCAACATCAAGAAGCTTGTAGGCGGCATAGATCGAGATCAAAACCAGCACAGTTATGGTTACGAAAAGATATCTTCCCGAAAGGGATCGCTTTTTATGAGAACCCGGTCCCGTCTTTTTTTCACTCATCTTCTCTTTAACCTCTTTTCAACATCATCCGAATAATCAATATAAGGAAGATGTATGCGCATTGTGGTTCCCTCATCCGGCTCACTGATAACCTGAAGTCCATAATCGTCGCCGAACATAAGGCGGATCCTCATGTCTACATTGATAAGTCCCACGCCGTTGCCGTGACGCATGCCGGGAGTCTCATGCTCCTTTTTGTACTCCTGTGACTTCACCGGATCAAGCAGAGTTTCTGCCTGCTCCTCCGGCATTCCCATACCGTTGTCGGTAACGTCGATAAAAACCTCATCCCCATCACGCCAACCATGGATATCTATGCAACCATCCTCCTCCATTCCCTGGATACCGTAATAAATTGCATTTTCCAGAAGAGGCTGGATGATAAGCTTGACCGTACAGCCGTCCATGATCTCCTCTGCAATATCGAAATCAACCTCAAAGCTGTTGCGGTAGCGGATATTCTGAATGTTCATGTAACTCTGGGCATGTCTTATCTCATCACGAATAGGAATGACCGTACGGCCGTGGCTTATGGAAACTCTCATAAGATTAGCCAATTCCTTGACCGTGTAAACCGCATCCTGATCACGTTCACCCTCAATGAGCCACACAACAGAATCAAGTGCATTATACAAAAAGTGAGGATTGATCTGGGACTGAAGAGCCTCTAACTCACTTTTTCGCTTTTCTTCCTGCTCGCTGACCAGATCGTCCATCAGTTGTCTGATCCGCCCAACTGAAGAGTCAAGAGAACGAGCAAGATGGCTGACCTCTCTGGGCCCCTCATAACTTATGTCCGGATTCAGATTTCCGGCCTCGATATCCTGAACGGATTCCTCCAGCCTCAGGATAGGATAGGTAATCCTGTTGGTAACGAAGAGATTGACAAGCACCATTCCCAGGATTGAAAGAGAGATCATAAGGATCGCCAGATACATCATGTTGTTGAGACCCAGCTGCAAAGATCTGACCGGAATTACACTGACCAGCTTCCAACCGGTGTAGCTGACCGTCTTTTGAACCGTTATCCTGCGCTCTCCCTTGAAACTTTCGGTGTAGCTTCCGTCGGCTCTTGCCGCAACCCGCTGACTGTCCTCAGCATAAAAGCCGGAGTTCAAAAGCTTCTGTCTGGGATGAAAAATAATGTTGCCGTCGCTGTCGCAAACATAAATATATCCGGACATACTGTCGGCGTTGGCCTTGGTGAGCATCTGAGATACGGAATCAAAATTCATATCTACCAGCAAAACTCCGCTGGCAGGGAAACCCGCTCTGTCGATCTCAACTGCACGGCTTACCGAAATGACCCAATGATACTGACCCACGTTTTCATCGAAAAGATCCTGTACATGAGGCGTAGAAAAATGGAGGTTCTCCACCTGGGCAAAAGCCTGCGAAAACCAGTCCTGCTCCCTCACATCTGCCGTAGCCTTGACCGTGGATACAGGGCAGGCAGTAACAAGCTCGCCGTCCGAAGAATAAAGAGCGATACTGACAAGATTGTCCTTGTCAGACTCATAGAGCAGATTGAACTCATCTATGATGTCCTCTTTTGCCAGATCCGTATTTTTTATTCCGATGTAATACAAGGCATCCGAAGTTCGCCGCATATTATGAAGATGATCCTCCAGCGTGCGCCGGGTCTGGTTCAAAAACTGCTCTTCTCTCTCTACAGTTCTTTTCTGTTCCCGCCTTGAAACCTGAGAATAAAACAGAACTCCAATCAAGATCATGGATACTCCCGCAACCAGCGAGAATGAGAGAATGATGGTTATATGAATGCCCCTGCCGGACAGAGATCTTTCCAAAAATGAAGTTATCCTGCCAAGAAACTTACGCATCCGCACCCTTCTCCTGCTTCTTGTATTTGGTGGGTGAAACACCAAACTGCTTCTTAAATACATAGCTGAAATAGTTGGGATCTGCGTACCCCACCTTTTCCGCTATAATGTAAGTCTTTTCATCCTGCTCGATCATCATACGGACCGCCTCTTGCATCCGGAAGTCCGTAAGATAAGCGATAAAGGTCTGACCTGTTTCTTTTTTGAATACCGTAGAAAAATAAGCCGCAGAAACACCCAGTTCCCGACAAACCTGATTAACGGAAAGCTTGTCATCGCTGTAGTTTTCCCTGACGTAGTCCTTAGCCTTTTCCACAAAGGACTTGGACGTATTGGATCTCTGAGTCTGCATCAGTTCCTGAAGGTGACCGGTGAAATCTCCGAGCCAACCCCTCAGAGCATCTGCGGAATCCGTTTCCAAAAGTGCGGCGTACTGATCATCACCAAGTCCGGCTTCGTACCTGTCGATCTCATTGTGGCCGAGAAATCTGTAAAAGCCGGTCAGCAGTTCCATCATAAGGATCCTGAACCTTCCCGGATCCGGGCGGCACTCCACAAGAGCAGTGATATAATCATCCACTGCATGCTTTAGGTCATCCGGTCCTCCTACCTTGATCTGACGAAGGATCCTCTCAAACTTTTCAATGGCCCTGGCATCATCAAAATTGTCCTCGGGTTCTATCTCTGCAATATTGATGGCCGTTCCCCTGCCGTAGATCACCCGGCTGGTAAGGGCTTCCCGGGCACCCTTGTAGGAATTGGAAATAGAATGAATGCTGTCCACTGCCCTACCGATCCCGATGGTAATGACTGCATCCTTCATATACTTGACCTGCATGGAAAACCTGTCGCACTCGTCTGTATATCCGGCAACATCATCCATACTGTCAAGCTGAACGATGGATACGATATCGTCACGATATGAAAAGACAAGATGTCGTCCCTCATGGGTAAGCCTTTCCTCCACCAGCTTGCGGATGGAAACAGCCAAAAGTCTTCCGTCAACGTCCTCCTTTTCCGGGAGGCTTACGTGGATAACGGACACCAGATAATAGGGTCCTGTAAGTCTGATATCGTACTCCTTGAGATATCTGGGAATATTTTCCTCTCTGGCCTCTCCCTCTACCAGGGCTATGAGAAAGCTCTCCTTGAGGGCCGGAAGGCTGTCATTGTAATACCTCTCCAAACGCTCTATACTGTTGCGCTTTTCCCGCTCCTCATCAAGATTTTCCTTTGTCTTTTCAAAAAGAGTCTTTAGCTCTCCGGTATCAATGGGCTTCAGCAGATAATCCTTGACACCCAAAGCTATGGCCTTTTTGGCAAGTTCGAAATCATCAAATCCGGAAAAGATGATGATACATATATCAGGATATAACTCGTGTATCCTGCGTGACAATTCAAGACCATCCATGTAAGGCATACGGATATCTGTCAGGACAACGTCAGGAGTATTTTTCGTAACAAAATCCAAGGCCTCCACGCCATTGGCAGCGGTTCCTACAACCGTAAACCCCAACTCCTCCCAGTCAAGTTTTTTTCTGATGACTGCAAGGACTTCTTCCTCGTCATCCACCATAAGTACAGAATACACTTTATACCTCCACATAAGTTAGTTGATAAAAGGCGGCCACTTTTTCAAATGACCGCCCTCTATTATAGCATATGTAAGTTAAAAATCTTACTTCTTTGCAACGTACTTTCTGATATCCAGAGAGATCGCAATGTAGATGATGATACCAAGAGCGATCCACTGTGCGTTAGCATTAACTCCGAGGAACTGAAGAGCTGCCTTCAGAAGCTCGAATACGGCAACACCGATAACTGCTGATGAAACCTTACCACGACCACCGGTAACTGATACACCACCGATAGTACATGCAGCGATTGCCTCCATCTCGTAACCAAGTCCAAGGTTAACGGATGCACCACCTGACTTCGCACCAAGCATGAAGCCTGCCAGTCCGTAGAATGCAGCTGCCTTAGCATAGATAAGTACAAGTGTAAGTCTAACGGGAACACCGGCAACCTGTGCTGCCTGAGGGTTAGCTCCGATAGCGTACATATACTTACCATGACGGGTCATATTAAAGATGAACCATGAAACGAGACCAACGATAAGGGCAATGATAAGGAGCCATTTTATAGGTCCGATTCCCTTAGAAGCAAGGTTGGTATAGCTCTCTACATAACCACCAAGAGGGGTAGCATCTGTAAAGAGAAGGTTGATACCGTAAACAATTTCCATCATAGCCAGAGTGGAAATGAAAGGCGGTACGTCCAAAAATGCAATGAAGAAACCTGTTACTGCTCCGAAAGCTGCTGTAATAAGCATAACTACAGCAAGTGCAAGGAGTACGTTCATGGGCTTGCCACCCTCGAAGAAACGTCCTGCATAGTCAGCCTTCTGAAGAAGCACACCTGCTATACATCCGCCGAGACCGATCATACGTCCTGCTGAAAGGTCGCAGCCTGCGGTAATAACGCAGCCGGCAATACCAAGGGCGATAACCAGACGTGAGCTCATGTTAAGGAGCAGGTTATTGATGTTATTAAAGGAAACGAAGTTCGGTGACCTAAAGGCAGTGAAAACCACCAGAATGACCATAACGAGAATAACACCGTAATTGATCAAAAATTCTTTTAAACTAAAAGATTTTGCTTTCATTTTATCATCCTCTCTTTTCTTAGAACTGAGTAGCGTAGCTCATGACTTTTTCCTGTGTCATTTCTGCGGGATCTGTGATCTCGCCACGGATATGTCCGTCACACATTACATAGATTCTGTCGGACATACCTAAAAGCTCCGCCATCTCTGATGATATCATGATGATGGCCTTGCCCTCCTGTGCAAGCTTGACCATGATCTCGTATATCTCGTGCTTGGCACCTACGTCGATTCCTCGTGTAGGCTCGTCCATAACAAGGATATCCGGGCTATTGGCAAGCCAGCGTGCAATGATAACCTTCTGCTGGTTACCACCGGACAGATTTCCGATCGCCTCATTCATATTGGGAGTCTTGATGGAAAGCTGCTCAATACTGTCATCTACGATCTTGTTGATCTTGCCGTGATCCAGAACGAAGCCTGCGGTAAGATTCTTGTCATAGATGGAAACACCAACATTGTCCTTGATGGAAAGGCATCCTAAGATACCATTACCACGTCTGTCCTCTGTAATAAGACCAACACCTGCATCCATGGCCCTGCGGGGAGTATGGGTATCTACCTTTTGACCCTCCACATAAATCTCACCTGCTGCAATATGTCTCATACCGAAGACAGCTTCCATAAGCTCTGTTCTCTGAGCTCCAACCAGTCCACCAAAGCCGACGATCTCGCCCTTGCGAACTGTAAATGAGCAATCCTGGAAAGAATGCTCGTGTATAGACGAGAGACCCTTAACCTCTAAAACAACCTCCCCCGGATGATCATTATGCTCAGGATAAATGTTGGTAAGTTCTCGACCAACCATCTTGGCGATAATATCATCTGTGGTCATCTCACTTGCAGGCCATGTACCTACGTATGTACCGTCTCGCATGATGGTGATATCATCAGCAATACGCTTGATCTCATCCATCTTATGGGAGATGTAGATCATGGCAACACCTTTTTTACGAAGGTCCTCCATAATACTAAAGAGAACGTCAACTTCCTTTTCCGAAAGGGATGATGAAGGCTCGTCAAAGATGATAACCTTGGCATCTCTGGAGACAGCCTTGGCGATCTCTATAGTCTGCATCTGACCAATTGACAGCTCTGAAAGGGGAGTCTTGGGATCGAAATCCATACCAACCTGCTTAAGCCAGTATACTGTCTCCTCGTTCATCTTTTTATGATCGATCACCTTAAGGGGACCGAAATTGTGGGTAGGGAATCTACCAAGATACATATTCTCTGCCACGCTTCTGGGCAGAACGGGCTGCAGCTCCTGATGCACCATGGCTACACCCATCTCCATTGCTTCATCGGGGTTATTGATGGTAACGGGCTTTCCGTCGATCCTGACCTCGCCCTCATCCATCTTATAAATGCCGAAAAGACACTTCATCAGTGTTGACTTACCGGCTCCATTCTCCCCCATGAGAGCATGGACAGTTCCGGGACGGATAGACAATGATACATTGTCCAGAGCCTTAACACCCGGGAAGGACTTAGATACGCCCTTGAGTTCCAGATAATATTCTGCCATGCTAACACTCCTTCAAAAAGACAGCCGCGGCAAACGCTGAGTCTCGCGCTCGCCGCGACCGTTAGTTTCTAACTACGCGGAGCCCAGGATATTCCTTTTGCTCCAGATATCACAATTATGAAATCTTTGCAAGGATATCTGCTGCATTGTCTGTTGTAACCTTAACGTAATCGCAGCCGATGTAGTGCTCGTTAGTTGAACCATTGAGATAGTTGATAGCAGCATCAGCAGAGCTGTGAGCCTGGCTGAAGTGATCGTTAAATACTGTACCTGTGATTGTTCCGTCGATAACGTCCTGAACAACCTCTGTAAGAGCGTCAACACCTACAAGATAGATGTCTGTACCAACTGTACGGCCAGCTGCCTGGATTGCCTGAAGAGCACCAAGTGCCATAGCGTCGTTGTTGCAGAATACTACTTCTACGTCGTTACCAAACTTGGAAAGATCGTTAGCGCAGAGCTCCTGGCCCTTAGCCTGATCCCACATACCTACCTGATCATCAAGGCAGTTAACTTCAAGACCTGCATCCTCAAGAGCCTTAACAGAGAACTCTGTACGATACTGAGCATCAACGTTCTCGGGATCTCCCTCGATCATGATGTAGTCGATCTTGCCATTGCCGTTGAAGTCGATCTTGTCAAGACCAAGGTCAGCAATGATCTCGCCCTGCATTGTACCGGACTGACGAGCGTCACATCCTACGTAGCATACGTTCCAGTTGTTGTCTGCCCATCTCTGCTCCTCGTCTGCGTTAGGCTCACGGTTGATGTAAACCAGAGGAATGTTAGCGCCTACAACCTTATCTGTGATTGTATTAGCTGAAGATGAGTTAACGGGGTTGATGATAAGAACGTCTACGCCCTCAGCGATGAAGCTGTCGATCTGTCCAGACTGTGTAGCCTGATCGTTAGCGCCGTCAACGATCTTGATGTTGTCCTTGGAGAATCCCTGAGCGATCAGGTAGCTCTCAAGCTCATTACGGAAGAGTGTCATGAAGTTATCAGCGAACTGATAAATACATACACCAACCTTCTTGTCTGCAAGAGCGCTGTCTGCTGCTGCATCACTGCCACCCTCATCAGCTGCAGGTGCCTCTGTCTCTGTACCAGCATCAGCTGCAGGTGCTTCTGTGGATCCACCACAAGCTGCAAGTGAGCTTACTGTGAGTGTTGCTGCAAGCAGTACTCCAAAAATCTTCTTTTTCATAGTTGCCCTCCTCTATAATATAAATGATTGTCTTAGCCGGACTTCCCGGCCACTGAAGACATACTATCAAAAAGATCACGAAAAAAAAATTGAATATCCTTTTTTGTATCTTGAAATTTTTTCGATATGTAAAATTACTACTATGCTATTACGCTCCCGCGTGGATACCAGTCTCCGCTCCGCTACGGTCGGCACAGGGCAGACGTCCACCGGACGTCTTGTGCCCCACTCTGCGGTGCCGTAGCTCCTCGAGCGGGTGGTCTCCGCTTCGCTTCGGTCGTTGCAAAGCAAACGTCCCCAGGACGTTTTGCAACCATCCACGCTCGCGCCTTACTCTGCGTAATATATACACAAAAATACCAAGATCCCTAAAAGGAATTCAAGTACGCGCAAATCGAGTTCAGGCTCTCCTCTTCAAAAGGAAAATCCACCGTAGTCTTCTCTTCCTCCGGAGTTTTATCCGACGCAAAAGGACCGGTCCATGTGATCACTGCCAGCACAAAGTAAGCTTCCTCATCCTCTCCTCTCTGCTGCTTCTCTATCCTGAACCGAAGCTTCCCATCGCTGCCTGTAAACGCAGCCTTCTTATAATATCCAAATGATAATAAGTCAGATCTCTTTATCATGAATCCTTCTCCAAATATATACTAATAATTACAGACCGGTCTAGATTCCTCGCTTTACTTACGCTTTGTTATTCCGCCGAGACGTGTGCGATACCCGTAGCGGCCTTTGTTTTCCGTCGTCACTTAGGTGGCACGAGTAACACGAAGTGGCATCTTATGTGACGTGACGAGAAAACTACGAGCGCAAGCGTGCCGCCAAGGGTATCGCACCGTCCGGCGGTTTATATGCATTAAAAAAGAGGAGCAAAAACGCTCCTCTTTATTATAGTAGATATTATATATCTCTGCAAATTACAGCGCAGCTTCCTTCTGAGCCTTGATCTGCTCGGTAAGCATAGGAACGATCTTATTAAGATCACCTACGATACCATAGTCAGCAACCTCAAAGATAGGAGCTGTCTCGTCCTTGTTGATAGCGATTATGATATCGGACTCCTCCATACCTGCAACGTGCTGGATGGCACCTGAGATACCGATAGCAAAGTATACGTTGGGACGAACTGTCTTTCCGGTCTGGCCAACCTGAAGATCCTTGGGCTTCCAGCCGTTATC
>JAEELH010000034.1 GCA_016288825.1 Lachnospiraceae bacterium
ATGGGAGTGGACGAATTATCGGTTAGTCCTTCACGGGTCCTTGAAGTAAGAGACGCCATAAGAAAAACAGATCTTTCAAAGTAGAACGTATTAGGTAACAGGGGGATATCGTGGCCGCAAAGCATAAGCGCGTCAGCGTTAGAAAACTTGAAGAGGGGATGAAACTGGGGCAGCCTATTTTGGATGCTACCGGTCGCATCATGCTTCAGCGCGGTACAATGCTTGAGGGGCATTATATCGAGTATCTTGAGAAGTGTGGTCTTAATTCCATCATTATCCAGGACGGTGAGGATGATGAGCCGGAGGTCAAGCTTTCAGAAAAGGCAAAGCGAACAGTGGAGCGGACCAGAGTTGAGGATCCGGCTAAGATGTCTCTTCGCGAGGATGTGAAAAAAAGGATCGGAGAGGGCGTTCAATACCTTTTCGACAATACTTCTTCAAAGTCGTTTCTTGAGACTACTGCCAATGTATCGGAGGAGCTTACCCGCGCCATCAACAAATATGACGCGGTTGCCATTGATATCAGTGCCCTTAAGGTCTCGGACGAGTATACCTTTAAGCACAGTGTGGACGTGGCTTCTCTTGCCATGATCATCGGCAAGAAGTACGGTCTTTCACGAGATGAGGTGAGAGAGATAGGTGTGTCCGGGTTACTCCATGATGTAGGCAAGTCCAAGATACCCAAGGAGATCCTTAACAAGCCGGACAAGCTTACCGACGAGGAATTCCATCAGATGAAGTACCACTCTCTTTACGGATACAAGATCCTGGAGGAAAATGAGGGCTTTTCAAATGCCATCAAGAGCGGTGTTCTCCAGCATCATGAAAAGATGAACGGTGCAGGATATCCCATGGCCATTAAGTCAGATAAGATACACACCTTTGCCAAGATAATTTCCGTGGCAGATGTTTTTGATGCGCTGGTTACCACAAGACCTTATAAAAAGGCATTTTCCAAAAGAGATGCAATTGAGATCATCATGACAATGACTGCAGACCTGGACATCCAGGCTATGAGCAGTTTCCTAAAGTCAGTCATTCTTTATCCCGTTGACAGCATTGTAAAACTGTCCAACGGAGAATTTGCAAAAGTAGTGGAAAATACTCCGGAGTATCCTCTCAGACCCAAGGTAGTGGCCTGTGAGAGCGGAGCTATTTATGATCTTCATAATGATCTTAATTGTCAGACTATACTTATAGTTTAGGGTGGGACTCCACCCTTTTTGTATGCAACGGACTTAATATTCAGTACAGGAAGGCAGAAAATGAGCAAGATAGAAGACAGATATTTGGAAAGACTTTCACAGCTTTATCCTACTATCGCGGCAGCGTCCACAGAGATCATCAACCTGACCTCGATCCTCAATCTTCCCAAGGGGACAGAACATTTTATTACCGATATCCATGGGGAGTATGAGGCTTTCTCACATGTGCTGCGTAACGGCTCGGGAGCGGTGAAGAAAAAGATAAGAGAAGTCTTTGGTCGGACTTTATCTTCCGGAGAGATCGATGAGATTGCTACTTTGATATATTATCCCACAGAAAAGATCGCTCTTGTAAAAAAAGAGAGTCGGGATTTTGACATGGAAAACTGGTATCAGATCATGTTGTACCGGTTGATCGAGGTTTGCAGATATGCTGCAAGTAAATACACCAGATCCAAGGTGAGAAAAGCCATGCCCGCGGATTTTGCTTATGTTATCGAGGAGCTTATTACCGAGAAGGCAGATATTGCGGACAAAGAGGCTTATTATGATGCGATCATCAGGACCATCATATCAACAGGCAGGGCGGACTCCTGTATCAAGGCTCTTGCCGAGCTTATAAGACGGCTTGTAGTTGATCATCTTCATATTCTGGGCGACATATATGACAGAGGCTATGGCCCCGATGATATCATGGATGTACTTATGGATTATCACAGCCTGGATATCCAGTGGGGTAATCACGATATCCTGTGGCTGGGAGCTGCCTGCGGTCAGATCGCCTGCATCTGTAATGTTGTTCGTATCTGCGCGAGATACGGTAATCTGGATCTTTTGGAGGAGGGCTACGGTATCAATATCCTGCCTCTTGCAAGATTTGCCAGCAAGACATACGGCAGTGATCCCTGCGGACCTTTTGGTGTCAAGGGGGAGGCTATTGACGGAGATGAAAACGAACTCAATATCCGTATCCACAAGGCCATATCCATTATCCAGTTCAAGGTGGAGGCCAATCTTGCCGCCACAAGATCCGAGTATGGGATGGACAAGGATTATCTTGGGAAGATAGATTACAAAAGAGGGGTTATCACTTTGGACGGATCGGAATATCCGCTTTCGGATACAGCCCTTCCCACCGTTGATCCCGCTGATCCCAACAAACTTTCCGATGCGGAAAAGTATGTGGTAGAGCGGCTGCAGAGTGCATTTTTGAACTGCAAAAGGCTGCAGAAGCATATGGAATTCTTGCTCCGTAAGGGCTCACTCTATACGGTTTACAACGGGAACCTTCTTTTCCACGGATGCGTTCCTCTTGAGGAGGACGGCTCCTTTAAGGAGGTTGAGGTATACGGGAAAAAACTTCGTGGAAGGTACTTATATGACGAACTTGATTCCATGGTGAGGATAGCGTACTTTTCTGTTGATGAGGAACTTCGTGAAAAGGGCAGGGACATCCTTTGGTGGATCTGGTGCAATGAGAATTCACCTCTTTTCGGCAAGAAAAAGATGGCAACCTTTGAAAGGTATATGATCAGTGATCCCGCAACTCACAAGGAAGAAAAAACTCCGTATTACAAGTATCTGGATGATGTAAAAGTTGTTGAAAGAATATTGTCCGAATTCGGACTGGAGGGTGAGCATACCCACATCGTTAACGGTCATGTACCGGTGAAGCGGGGAGAGGTTCCCACCAGATGTGGCGGCAGAGTCCTGGTAATTGACGGCGGATTTTCAAAAGCATATCAGGGCGAGACCGGGATTGCAGGATATACTCTGATATTTAATTCTTGGGGACTTAGGCTGGTATCCCATATGCCTTTTACTTCCATGGAGGATGCTGTTATGTCGGGAACCGATATCCATTCCGACAGTGTTATGGTGGAGCAGTACTCCGGCAGGCTTTCCATAGGAGATACGGATATAGGACAGGTACTCAAGGATAATATCACCGATCTGGAAAAACTGCTGGTAGCATACAGAAGCGGTGTTCTTAATCAGAGGGTTTGATGGACGATAGGACAAACAGATTTAAGGAACTGGCTCAGAGAGCCGGTATGAGAGGAATATATATCTTTTCAGACTTCCATTCACCTTCGGGTATTGCGGAGGCTTACAACGTATGCCACAGATCCGAGATCAAGGTTTGGGGAGGAGCGGACTTTTGTGAAAGGGCTATGATAAGATTCGGAAATGAGTCCGAAATCGGATATGAGGAGGACTTTCCCATAGCACTTATAGCCATGGAGCCCAGGGTGCAAAAGTTTGCGGATAATCTTACTCACCGGGATTTCCTGGGAGCGCTAATGAATCTCGGGATCGAAAGGGATATGATAGGGGATATCATAGTATCGGATAATACGGGATATGTGTTTGTTGTCAGCCGCATGGCAGATCTTATCATAGAGAGTATTACATCCGTTAAAAGGACATCGGTAAAGTGTAGTCTGATATCAGACTTGCCTGATCACGCAAGACCGCAGATAAGACGTCAAAGTCTCAATATATCTTCGGAGCGTGCAGATGCCGTGATAGCCAGAACTTTTAACCTTGCCAGATCTGCGGCAAAGGATCTTTTTGCGGAGGACAAAGTTTTCGTCAACGGTCAGACATCCAGGGGAGCGGGAGCATCTCTTTCTGAGGGAGATGTGGTTTCTGTCAGGGGCTATGGAAAGTTGATCTTTTACGGAATAAGTGGTGAGACCCGAAAGGGGAGACTGGTGGCAGACGTGGGGATCTATAGTTAAAAAATCACTTGACTATAATCAGTTATTCTGTATAATAAGATGAGTGCGCAGGAGTGGCGGAATTGGCAGACGCGCAGGCTTCAGGTGCCTGTGGTCGCAAGATCGTGTGGGTTCAAGTCCCATCTCCTGCATACCGTAAGCCCCATTGGATATAACCGATGGGGCTTTTGTTTTTCGTAGCGTCTTTGCAAGGTTGAGATTTAGGGCTCCTTGGGGTATAATTAATACGTTATTCTGTAGTTGTTTTCCGCACGGCGGAAGAGGGGAGGGACCATGAGCAGAACTGTAAAAAGGATCTGGGGAGTTGTATTTGCACTTACCATCGCATTGGCGACGGTTCTTAGCGGAGTACCCTCCGCATCTGTTGTTCGTGCCGAGTCCGGCGCATACATGCACATTTTTTATAAAAATACCAGTGGCAAGCTTCAGGCAGTATGGAAAAAAGCTTTTACCGGCAAGACCGAAAAGAGCACGGTCATCGTCACCAAGGAGGAGATGCCAAAGTTCGATAAGGACGCTAAGCTTGATGCTATAGACGATCTCAATCCCACGGGTCTTATTGCTATCATTTATGATGAGAGCAGAGATGGAAAGTACGGTGACAAGGCGCCTGATGATCTTAGTGCTTACTATAAGGCGCTTAAGAAAACCGATACATATCAGGTAACACCCTTTGAGGATAATGAATGGTTTTTCATAGATCCTGAAGGTGGATCATCTTACGGCGGCAGTATCATGATCAATACCGTTAAAAGTGATTTCAAAGTTATTTTTGATAATAACGAGGGTAACCAGGGAGAGAGAGCCAATCTCTATAGCGGGATCAAGACAGACTGCTATATCATTCTTGTAAATAATGGCGAGTTCACTTCTGAATTCTACCTGTCTTCGGATGCGGGATATGAGGGTCAGAGTGTTACCGATGATCATGAGGGTACGGTTACTGTTTCTACCTACACCCGCAACAGTTTTTATTTTGACATCTTGAGGACTGATGTTCCAAATGGAGAGTTTGCTCTTGTTATCAACAACAAGCCATATCGTCCTGATGGTGGTAACCGTGTATGGCTTAAGGACGTACCCGAGGCAAGTGAGTATATAGTAGGCGTTGCCAAAGTAGGCCCTCAGAAGAGCCAGTCCATCAGCCTTACTTCACCTAAAAAGACTACTGTAAGCTATAAGGCAGCTGATCTTAAAAAGAAGGCAGCATCCTTTACAATCAAGGCTTCTGCAAAGACAACAGTTAAGTACAAGGTTGCTTCCTCACCCAAGGGTGCTTCCAAGTACATAACTCTCAGCAAAAAGAGTGGTAAGTCCACCAAGGTTACTCTTAAAAAGGGTGCGCCTAAGGGAACTTACAAGATCAAGATCTCGGCAGGTGAAAGTATCGACTACTCTGCCGCAAAGGCAAAGACTATTACCATCAAAGTTAAGTAAGTTTTATAACTATGGATCAGGGGTTTTATCAATGAGTGACTCAGGGAACAATAAGAAAAGGGTTCTGATAGTGGATGACGATCCGGCATATGCCAGGATGGTCAGAGCATTTATCAAGGACATATATAGGGCGGACATCGCTATTTCCGGCGAGCAGGCCATTACTTTTTTGCACAAGGTCCCTGCAGATGAGGGTGTGGATCTGATCCTTTTGGATTGTGAGATGCCTGTAGCTGACGGCCCCGCTGTATTCAAAATGCTGCGCGAGGATCCTCTGACCAAGAGGATCCCCGTTGTATTCCTTACCGGCAATGCTACTCCGGCACTTATTGGCAGGATAATGGAGCTTGAGCCCGAGGGATATATTACCAAGACCGCAACCAGAGAAGAATTGCTTGGTTACATAGCCGAGAGACTTTTGTAATGGAGTATTTATATGGTTAGAGTGATCGGCCAGGATACCATGCTTCATATTTCCTTTGGCATGGCAGCGCTGGTTTTCAATATAGTTCTTTATATACTGACCTGTGCCCTGGGTACGGATCAGGTTCATAAAAATCTCAAATTTCGGACTCTGACGGTCATCGTAGGTGTGGGTAATATCATCAGCATGCTTGATAATATCTTCAGGCATTCTGACAGGTTCGACACACCGGCGGCCATAGAGCTTCTTTTGCTTTTGATGGTCTTTCTTTTCAATGTATTCCTGACCTATTATATGTCCCTGTATATGGAGGGCTTTTTTGAAAATCTCAAATATAAAAAGGTGATCACGCCGATAAACCAAGCGATAGTTATATCGTCTGTTGTGCTTACGGTGGCTGTTTATATATGGCAGATCATGATTTATAAAGGCGGTAACATAACGGATAACGTTCCCATTTGGGTCCGTATTGTTTTGGGTTATATTTATGAGCTTTATTTCCTGTTTTATGTCGTTATTTTATTTGTCAAATATGGAAAGACCCTTAGCAGTCGAGCCGGCTTTACCTCACTCGCTGCTTTTGCCGTTACCATAGGCGGAGTGCTTTTCGAACTTCTTAACACTTTCGGTGTGGGAAGCAATATCCTTTTCAATTATTTCGGCGCAGTAATAGGCCTCTATATCTTTTACATCGGTGTGGAGACGCCGGACTATCAGAATCTGCTGCAGTCCATTACTGAGCTGGATGAGGCGAGGCAGTCGGCAGATGAGGCCAATCACGCCAAGTCTGATTTCCTCGCCAATATGTCTCACGAGATCCGTACTCCCATCAATGCTGTCCTGGGCATGAATGAGATGATCCTCAGGGAGGCAGAGGATGATACGATCCTGACTTACGCTGAAAATATCGAAAACGCAGGCAGCACCCTTTTGGGTCTTATCAATGATATCCTGGATTTCTCCAAGATCGAGGCCGGCAAGATCGAGATCATTCCTGTGGATTACGATATTTCCAATGTTATCAGTGATCTGGTCAATATGATCTCTACCAGAGCTGATGAAAAGGGTCTTTTGCTTGAGTTTGATTTTGATCAGACCATGCCCAGATACTTACATGGTGACGAGGTCAGAGTCAAGCAGGTTATTACCAATATCCTTACCAATGCTGTTAAGTATACGGAAAAGGGAAACATTTATTTTTGCATTGCTTACGAGAGGGCAGGAGACGATCCCAACGATGTCTACCTTAAAGTTGCGGTCAAGGATACGGGAATCGGTATCAAGGAGGAGGATCTTCCCAAACTGTTTTCCGAGTTCGAGCGTATCGAGGAAAAGCGCAATCGCAATATTGAGGGTACCGGTCTTGGTATGAGCATCACCATGAGTCTTCTTCGGATGATGGGTTCCGCTCTTGAGGTTGAAAGTACCTATGGCGTCGGCTCCACCTTCCATTTCAAACTCAAGCAGGAAGTTGTGAACTGGGAGGAATTGGGTGACTACGAAAACGCCATCAATGAGCGCCGAAAGGATCATAAAAAATACAGAGAAAAGTTTATCGCACCGGAGGCCAGGGTTCTTGTTGTGGATGATAACCGCATGAACCTTATGGTATTCGGAAGTCTGATCAAGCAGACTATGGTGCAGATAGATACTGCAGAGAGCGGTGCGGCAGGACTGGAACTCACCGGGAAAAATAAGTACGATATCATATTCCTTGATCACATGATGCCGGAAATGGATGGTATAGAGACTCTTCGTCGTCTCCGAAATCAGACTGATGGTCCCAATACCACAACACCGGTTATCTGTCTTACGGCCAATGCCATATCAGGAGCACGGGAAAGCTATATTTCATCCGGTTTTGAGGACTACCTTTCCAAGCCCATCGATTCCGGTGAGTTGGAGGCTATGCTTATTGATTTCCTGCCTGAGGACAAGATCAGAGAGCCTCTTGAAAAAAAGACTGTTTCTTCCGACAGCAACATCGTACCGGAGGAACTTATGCCTCTGATGGGTTCGTCCATTGACGTAAAAGCCGGGATAAAAAGCAGCGGAGATTTGGAGTTTTACAAGACGGTCCTTAAGGTCTTTTATGAAACTATAGATGACAAGGCCCGGGAACTGGATCATTTCTTCGAGGAAAAGGATTTTAAGAATTATACCATCAGGATCCATGCACTCAAGAGTTCTGCCAGGATAATCGGAGCAATGGCTTTCGGTGAAGCGGCTCAGGAACTTGAGAATGCCGGAAGGGCAGAGGATTGGGATTACCTGTCCTCTCATCATCCCGGATTTATGGGTGCATACAGAGGCTTTAAGGAACTGTTGTCACTTGTTTTTGCAGAGCAGAAGACAGATGTTGGCCCTGAGGCTTCGGACAAAGTCATGGCCGGGATCTATGACAGGATCAGGTCAGCTGCAGAGGCCATGGACTACGGAGAACTGGAGGATATCATTGACGAGATGTCAGGATATACCATCCCTGAGGGGGAGAGATCAAAGTGGGACAGCATTATGTCAGCATTCGACAGGATAGATTATGATGCGGTACTTGAAGTCCTAGATCAGACTTAGAGATAGTAAAAGCGGAAGCGACCAATTCGGCGCTTCCGCTTATTTTGTTTTCTCTATCATGTTTTATTCCCTTCTTTAGGCTATAAAATCAATTGCGTGTCCAAGATTAGGATCTTTCCATTCCTCTTCTCTGGTGGAAGGAGGAGGGCTGTGCTTATGGAATTTTACAGCCGGTGGATCATGCTGAGGGAGTTTGTTGTTGGCGCTGTCCTTGGAATGGAGGGGCTCAACTATGGAAAAATATGTTTTCTGAGGCTTCCGTTCCCGCTCGATACGCTTTTTTGTGTCCTGATCCAGAACCATTTGGATGGCATTTACATATTCTACCATGGCGCTTCTCCTTTCGTAGATTTATTGAACAAGGATATTAATTCCTTCTTCTATTTTTTATATCGTCAGAATTTTCTGAAAACTTAATACTTTATAGTGTGTATCCCTATAACGTCCGTCCGGTTATATATGATCTACACATGTAATCATAACTCACCAAGATCCTCGGATAAGTCCTTGGGGAATTCCGGTATAGGTCGGCACCCTCGTCAAAGCTTCGTCCAGGCGCTTTCCTCGTGGATTTGCCATCCGTGGCAAATCCTGCCTCTCAAGTGGGACTGATCACGAGGCTCTAAGGCTCGTTACCAAAACATGTGCAGATCATATATGACCGGACTACGTAATCGATATACGTATTAGAAATAGTAAAAGTTTTGATATTCAGCGTAAATATGGTAAAATTAGAAACAGTGTATAAATTTATATAGAAGGAGTTTCAAAATGAGTAAGCAGAAGATAGGTACAAGATGTGTTCAGGGCGGTTATACTCCCGGCAACGGCGAGCCCCGTCAGATCCCCATCGTGCAGTCCACCACATTTAAATATGCCACAAGTGCAGACATGGGAGCACTTTTCGACCTGGAGGCAGAGGGGTATTTTTACACACGACTTCAGAATCCTACCAATGATTATGTAGCAGCCAAGATAGCTGACCTTGAGGGCGGAAGCGCGGCAATGCTTACATCATCCGGACAGGCAGCCAACTTCTTTGCTCTTTTCAATATCTGTGAGTGTGGAAGCCACATTGTTTCTTCTGCATCCATATACGGCGGAACCTTCAATCTCATTGCCAACACTATGGCAAAGATGGGTATAGAGGTTACCTTTGTTGCACCTGATGCATCAAGGGAGGAAATTGATGCGGCATTCAAAGACAACACCAGAGCCGTTTTCGGTGAGACCATCGCCAATCCCGCACTGACGGTCCTTGATATCGAGACCTTTGCGGCAGCGGCTCATGATCACGGAGTACCTCTTATCATAGACAATACCTTCCCTACACCTGTTAACTGCAGGCCTATTGAGTGGGGAGCAGATATCGTTACACATTCCACTACCAAGTACATGGACGGCCATGGTGCAGCTGTTGGTGGTGCTATTGTAGACAGCGGCAACTTTGACTGGATGGCTCACGCTGATAAGTTCCCAGGACTTACCACTCCGGATGAGTCTTATCACGGTATCGTTTATGCCGAGAAGTTTGGACAGGGCGGTGCGTTCATTACCAAGGCTACCGCACAGCTTATGAGAGATTTCGGATGCATCCAGGCACCTATGAATGCTTATCTTCTTAACCTTGGCCTTGAGTCACTTCATGTTCGTATGAAAAAGCATGTTGAAAACGGACAGGCTGTTGCAGAGTATCTTGAAAAGCATCCCAAGGTCCTTAAGGTTAGTTACAGTGGTCTTCCTTCGGATCCTTTTTATAAGACAGCTCAGAAGTATCTGCCCCAGGGCGGCTGTGGCGTAGTATCCTTTGAGATCGACGGCGGAAGGGCTGCAGCAGAGGAGTTTATGGGAAAACTCAAGATGATAGCTATAGAGACCCACGTTGCAGATGCAAGGAGCTGCTGTCTCAATCCTGCCACATCCACACACAGACAGATGACAGATGAGCAGCTTAAGGAGGCCGGGATTCCTGCAGGACTGGTACGTCTTTCTTGCGGACTTGAAGAAAAAGAAGATCTGATCGCAGACCTGGAAAGCGCATTGGCATGACAGTAGACAGTATTGCATTTCCCAATCTTAATATAACATTTCACCATGTGGGAAGAGGGATTACCATCGGTGGTTTTACTATCGCCTTTTATGGTATGGTGATCGCTTTTGGTATGATCCTTGCTTATGCTTTTTTGATGCATGAGGCCGGCCGGGTCAAGATGAGCAGAGAGGATATGTCCGATTTTTTCCTTAGAGGCGTAATATTCGGGATAATTGGAGCCAGGTTATACTACGTTATCTTTTCCTGGAGCGAGTATAAAAGTGATCCCATCCAGGTCCTTAATCTGCGTGCAGGTGGACTGGCTATCTACGGCGGCATCATTGCCGGAGCCATCCTGGTAGTCTTGACAGCTAGGGCAAAAAAGAAGTCGGTGCTTTTCATGCTGGATCTGGTATCGCCTGCAGTTCTTATCGGACAGATAGCAGGCAGATGGGGCAACTTTTTTAACAGAGAGGTTTTCGGGGACTACACCAACAGCATCCTGGCTATGCAGATACCCGTATCCGCAGTGAGGGACAGCAGTGATATAACCCAGAATATGCTGGATCATGTTGTGACTATCAACGGTCTGCGTTTTATTCAGGTGCATCCCACCTTTTTGTATGAATCACTGTGGAATCTCGGCGCCTTTCTTTTCCTTCTTTGGCTGAGAAAAAGAAAGAGTTTTGACGGTGAGATCTTTTTCGCCTACATCGGCCTTTACGGAATTGGTCGTTTGTGGATCGAGGGGATGCGTACGGATCAGCTTATGATCGCAGGTACACAGATCCCGGTTTCTCAGGTGGTAGCGGCGGCCTGCATTCTGGCAGCTGTAGTATTCCTTGTTTTCAATATTGGGAGGAAGATTAGTGGAAGATCAAAAGATTCCGGAGAGGCTGAAAAAACAGCTTGAGTTTGCGCTTGAGATAGATAAGGAAAAAAACATCACTAGGCAGACCCATCTTTCGGGACAGGGCAGGGCGGAAAATGATGCCGAGCATGCCTGGCATATGGCTATTATGGCATATCTTTTGGCCGAGTATTCCAATGAGCCGGTTGATATTAAGCGGGTCATGATCATGTGTCTGATCCACGACATTGTTGAGATCGATGCCGGTGATACCTACGCCTATGATACAGAGGGCAAGGTTACCCAAAAGGAAAGGGAGGATGCTGCGGCAAAGCGGATCTATTCGCTGTTACCGGAGGATCAGGCAGCCGAGCTTATGAGCATCTTCCGTGAATTTGAAGAGGGAGAAAGTGCCGAGGCTAAATTTGCCAGAGCCATGGATAATCTGCAGCCACTGATCCTCAATGACAGTAACGGGGGATCGGATTGGGTGGCTCATGGAGTTAAGGCCCAGCAGGTATACGGGCGGCAGGAGCGGACCAAGGAAGGCTCTGAAGAACTTTATGATGTTACGGACCGGATACTTAAGAAGTATATCCAAAAAGGGATACTGTAGAAATAGTCTTTCGCGAAAACATGTGCGAAAGTCATTTATGTTTGCATATTCAACAAAAATCAAATTAAAACTTTGTTAGAAATATCTAAAAAATTGCGTAAAAAGCACATATAGAACAGACTTGAAATAAAAACCACAACATGTTGTGGTTTTTATTTTTTGGGATTATTCTCCACCGCGCGAAAGCCTTGATTTTACGGGCTTTCGCTTATTTTTTGTCTTGCATTAATAGCTAAAATAGCGTAAAATTGCATCGTAGGTGGTTAGAAGTGGAGCAAAGTGGTAGAGAATTCCAGGAAAGGGGTGAGCCGAGATGTTCATGGGTGAATATGAACATAGCATCGATGCAAAAGGCCGGCTCATCGTACCCGCTAAGTTCAGAGAACAGTTAGGTATGGAGTTCGTAGTTACCAAGGGAATAGACGGATGCCTTTACGGATACCCTCTCAAGGAGTGGAGCAACGTGGAGGAAAAGTTCAGGGAGCGAGGCTCCATGGACAAGGATTCCAGAAAGTTCGCCAGATTCTTCTTCGGAGGAGCAGCATCATGCGAGGTCGATAAGCAGGGACGCATACTTCTTCCAGCCACCCTCAGAGATTTCGCAGGACTTAAAAAGGAAGTTGTTTTTGCAGGCAATCTCAATCATATAGAGATATGGGATGCAGCAAAGTGGAATGAGATAAGCAGCTTTGATGATATGGATGAAGTTGCTGAGCACCTGGCAGATTTAGGACTGCAGATCTGATGAAAGAATTTTCACACAAGTCGGTATTGCTGGAGGAGTGCATTAGAGAATTAAAGATCGATCCGGAGGGGACATACGTTGACGGAACCCTTGGCGGAGCAGGTCATTCCTCAGAGATAGCAAAAAGACTTACCACAGGAAAACTTATAGGCTTTGATCAGGACGCAGAAGCAATAGAAGCTTCAAGCAGACGTCTGGAGCCCTTTGGAGATCGGGTTACGATCATAAGGGACAATTTTTCACATATTTCATCCCGGGTTCAGGAGCTGGGGATAACCTCGGTAAACGGGGAGCTTTTGGACCTGGGAGTTTCCTCCTATCAGATAGACACGCCGGAGCGTGGGTTTTCATATATGACACCGGAAGCGGACCTGGATATGAGAATGGATCAGTCCTCTTCCATGACAGCGGCAGACATCATCAATACTTATTCCAGAGAAGAACTGTTTAGGATCCTTAGGGATTACGGCGAAGAGAAATTTGCATCAGCCATCGCTTCCAGGATAGTTAAGGAAAGAGAAAAGGCCCCCATTAAAAAAGTGGGAGAGCTTAACAGCATTATAGATGCTTCCATACCGGCCAAGATCAGAAAGACCGGTGGGCACCCGGCCAAGAGGACATTCCAGGCACTTAGGATAGAGCTCAATGATGAGCTGGGAGTGCTGGAGGGCCACATAGATGAGTGGATCGATCTTCTGGCACCGGGCGGACGGCTTTGCATCATAACCTTCCATTCCTTGGAGGATAGGATAGTCAAGGCGGCCTTTAGGAGAAACGAGGATCCGTGCACCTGCCCCAGAGAGTTTCCGGTATGTGTTTGCGGAAAGAAGTCCAAGGGAAAGGTGATAACGAAAAAACCGATCCTTCCCACAGATCAGGAGATGGAAGAAAACTCCAGATCGAAAAGCGCAAAGCTCAGAGTATTCGAGAAAATAAGTCCTTCATCGGACATATAAAAGCACCACGGAAAGGTGAGAATAAATGAGAGAAGTTAAAAGCTACGTATACGAATCAGGATCAAGCGCTCATAAACTTTATACTCTTCCCGAGTATGAGGAGCAGCAGGAGATCAAAAGACGGAAAGTAGAAAAACAGAAAAGAGAGATCTCCCACGCCAATGCAAGGATGCTTCGCCACAACAGGATCAGATCCATACAGCTGGTCCTTGGCATCATCGTATTCGGAGCATATTTCTGCGGATTCGTTTATCTTCAGAACGGCATCACAACCGGAATGAAGAATATCCGTACCATCCAGGGCCAGATTTCCGACCTCAAGGCTGAGAACGGAGCCACAGAGAGCAGGATCGCAGCCCAGACCTCTCTTTCAAATATCAAAAAAACTGCTACAAAAAAACTTGGAATGGTCTATGCAAGCAAGGGTCAAATCGTGTATTATAATATGGAAGATGAAGATTACATGATCGTCAGTGGGGAGTGATATCTTGCAAAGACCCGAAAAAGAACCTAAGAGAATGTTAAAGAGAATGCAGAGAGACCTGATATTGGTATTCGCAGGTATCTGTATTCTCTTTCTTGCGTTAATCGGACGTCTTATGTACATTGAGCACACCAGCGGTGACAAGTATAAAAAGATCGTCCTTTCCCAGCAGCAGTACAACAGCACAGTCATCCCTTACAAGAGGGGCGACATCATTGATGCCAAGGGCACAGTGTTGGCTACTTCCATTGATGTGTATAATGTGGTACTTGACTGCAGGGTGCTCAATTCAGATCTAAACAAAAAGAAGGTAGATACTACCATAGCTCATCTTACAGAGTGTTTCCCTGAGATCACTGCAGAGCAGGTCAGGGAAGCCCTGGTCAACAATCCCAAGAGCCAGTATACTGTCCTTTTGAAAAGGACTTCATATGAAAATATGAGGGCCTTTGAAAAACTTACAGAGGAAAAGGATACTAAAAAGGAGATCGCAGGCATCTGGTTTGAGAAGGAGTACATCAGACAGTATCCTTATCCCACCATGGCTTCAGCCCTTATCGGCTTTACGGCCGACGGCAACGAGGGCGTTACAGGTCTTGAGAACCAGTACAACAGCACTCTTAACGGAGTTGACGGCAGATCCTTTGGATATCAGAACGAGGAAAACGCCCTTGAGTCCACAGTTGTGGAGCCTGAAAACGGCAGATCCATTGTCCTGGCCATAGATACCAATATCCAGACTGTTGTTGAGAGCGAGATCGCCAAGTGGAATAAAAAGACAGGCAGCAAAAACACGGCAGTTCTTGTTATGGATCCCAGAAATGGACAGATCCTTGCCATGGCAACATATCCGACTTTTGACATAACCAATCCCAGAGATCTTTCGGGAGTATACTCCAAGAAAAAGATCAAAAAGATGACGGACGAGCAGCAGCTTGACGCACTCAATAATCTTTGGCAGAACTTCCCGGTAACCCACACCTATGAGCCGGGATCAACCTTTAAACCTTTTACGGTGGCTTGCGGACTTGAGACAGGAGCTCTTAAGGGCAATGAGACCTTTGAGTGTAACGGATACGAAAAGTTCCCCGGCAATGTAACTGTTAGATGTGTTAACAGGAGCGGCCACGGCACTGAGACCATAGCGGATGCTTTGGCGGATTCATGCAATGACGCTCTTATGCAGATGTCCTACCGTATTGGGGCGGATGATTTTGCTTATTATCAGAGACTGTTCGGGTTCGGACAGAGGACCGGAGTGGATGTTCCCGGTGAGCCTCGTACAGACAGTCTGATCTATGACAGAGATGCTCTTGAGGAGCGTAAGATCAATCTGGCCACCAATTCTTTCGGCCAAAACTTTAATACCACCATGGTGCAGCTGGCCAGTGCATTTGCTTCTCTTGTCAACGGCGGTGATCTTTACGAGCCTCATGTTGTTACAAAGGTACTTGACGCATCGGGTTCTGTGGTGGAAAATATAGAACCGGTGGTACTTAAAAAGACCATCTCCATGGAGACCTGCAAGAAGATGAGAAAGTACCTCAAGGGTGTTGTTGACGGAGGAACTGGTTCCACAGCAGGAGTAGAGGGATACTCGGTTGGCGGCAAGACGGGAACTGCCCAGAAGCTTCCTCGCGGCAACGGAAATTATCTTGTATCATTTATGGGAGTTGTTCCCGTAGAAGATCCCGAGCTTTTGATCTACACTATTGTTGATGAGCCCGATGTAAAGGATCAGGCCCACAGTATCTATGCTCAGGAGATCACACACAATATTCTGAAGCAGATCCTTCCTTATAGGAATGTTGCCAGGGTAAAGTCCAAAAAGAAAGATAA
The DNA here is from genome assembly GCA_016288825.1 of Lachnospiraceae bacterium. GTDB lineage: Bacteria > Bacillota > Clostridia > Lachnospirales > Lachnospiraceae > Weimeria. Next base: position 15,907 of record JAEELH010000034.1, read on the forward strand.
GACCGAAACCGTTACGGAAAGCGAAACTAAAAGCGAAGCCGAAACGGAAGGTGAAACAGAGACAGAGAACAATTAAGGATGGTATGTTTATGATCAGTAAAGTATTATTTGGTCTGCTTAAGTACGGCCTTCCGGCATTTGCCGTAGTTGCCCTTACAGGTCCTTTTATCATAAAGCGTCTTCAGGCGCTCAAGGCTTCTCAGACAGAGAGGCAGTATCTTGAGAGTCATGTGGCTAAGCAGGGTACACCTACCATGGGAGGCATCATGATCCTTCTGGGATTTCTGGTTGCATCCATAATCCCGGAGCTTATCATCAGGCTGACCACGGGATCCGGTATGGTGGTAGATCCTCACGTTATCCCCGTGCTCATCCTTACTCTGGGCTTTGGTTTCATAGGATTTTTGGATGATTACCTCAAGGTAGTACTCCGCAGGCCTGACGGACTTATCGCTTGGCAGAAGTTTTTACTTCAGATCGCGGTGACTACAGCCTTTCTTGTTTACCTTATCAATCTGCCGGGATATTCATTTGATCTTCGTATACCTTTTGCCGGTATAAATGTTGACATAGGTTTTTTGGCATATCCCCTTTTGTATTTTGCGGTTATAGGAACTGTCAACGGAACTAATTTTACTGACGGATTGGATGGACTTGCATCATCTGTTACAATAGTAGTGGCACTGTTCTTTTCATTTGCCGCGCTTTGCCTTAGCAACACATGCAGCATTGCCGGATTCGCCATGACAGGAGCGCTGTGCGGATTCCTTTTATTCAATCATTACCCTGCCAAGGTGTTCATGGGTGATACAGGATCCCTTGCCCTGGGCGGTTTTGTAGCTGGTATGGCATATATGATGAATATGCCCATATACATCATCATTGTGGGTATCATCTATCTGGTCGAGGTACTTTCGGTAATGATCCAGGTCAGCTATTTCAAGATGACCGGAGGCAAGCGCATCTTCAGGATGGCACCCATCCATCATCATTTTGAAAAGGGCGGTTGGAGTGAAGTCAAGATTGTCCTTGTGTTTACGGGGATCACTCTTGCGATGTCACTTTTGATAATTGTTTGTGAGTTTATATAGAGGAGAGAGGATATGGATGAATTTTATCTTGTATTCGGACTTGGAAAAAGCGGAATAGCGGCAGCAGAGCTCCTTGTTAAGATGGGCTATGCCTGCGCCATGTATGACGGTAAGCCTGTTGATGAGGCGGCTCTCAAGAAGTCTCATCCTCTGATCGCAGACATACCGGTATACACTGAGCAGATACCGAAGGAACTTCTTGAAAAAGTTACTGTAGCTGTTTTGTCTCCCGGCGTGCCCCTGGATGTACCGGATGTTATAAAACTTAAGGAGTCCGGGATCAGACTTTCCGGAGAGGTTGAGCTTGCATATTCACTTGGCAAGGGACATGTTGCGGCTATTACCGGAACCAACGGAAAGACTACCACAACATCTATTGTGGGCGCCATGTTCAAGGATTATTTTTCCGATGCAAGGATAGTCGGCAATATCGGTATCCCTTATACACAGGAGGCGGATACCACTACGGTCGATACCAGGATAGCGGCAGAGATCTCCAGCTTCCAGCTTGAGACTATAGATACTTTCCATCCTGAGGTTTCCGCGATCCTTAATATCACACCGGATCATCTGAACAGACATCATACCATGGAGAATTACATCCGTGCCAAGGAGGTAATAGTCCGTAATCAGACTAAGAAGGATACGGTTGTCCTCAATTATGATGATGAGGAACTGAGACACTTCGGAAGCCTTATGGTTGCCAAGGTCATGTTTTTCTCTTCTTCACAGGAACTTGATGAGGGCCTCTTCCTTAGAGATGATGCTATCTGGATCAAAAAGGACGGAGTTGAGGAGGAAGTAATCAAGACTGATGACCTCAATCTCCTTGGTACACATAATTTCGAAAACGTTATGGCTGCAGTAGCCATAGGTCAGGCTATGGGAGTTCCCATGGATTCCATGAGAAGCACCCTTCGCAGATTTACCGCTGTTGAGCACAGGATAGAGTATGTTTGCGATAAGAGGGGCGTAGCCTTTTACAATGATTCAAAAGGTACGAATCCGGACGCAGCCATCAAGGCTGTCCTGGCTATGAACCGTCCCATCGTTCTTATAGGCGGTGGATTTGATAAGGCCAGCGAGTACGATACCTGGGTTGAGACCTTTGAGGGCAGAGTTAAAAAACTTGTGCTCATAGGACAGACCGCTGATGCCATTGAGGCGTGCTGCAGAGAGCATGGCTTTACCAAAGTGGAGAGAGCCAGTTCGCTTGAGAATGCCGTTCTTGTGGCATACGGTGCAGCCAGATCCGGAGACTGTGTCCTTCTGTCCCCGGCTTGTGCAAGCTGGGATATGTTCCCTAACTATGAGGTAAGAGGTAATGAGTTCAAGAGCCTTGCAAAAGGTCTCCCCGATTGAGACCACAGGCAGGAAACAGCATAAAGAGAAAAAAGTCAGGTATTTTGATTACGGACTTCTTGCGATGATCATCCTTATCCTCGCCTTTGGTCTTGTGATGCTTTATTCTACCAGTGCATACTCGGCTTCGGTGCTTTATGACGATCCGGCCCATTTCCTTAAGAGGCAGGCGGCTGCCGCAGCCTTGGGATTTGTTGCGCTTATCGTCATAAGTCATATTCCATATCAGTTTTATGCCAAGATACATGGACTTATCTATCTTGTAGCCTTGGGTATGTGTATAGCGGTAAGCTTTGTGGGAACCGACATGGACACCGGATCCAGACGCTGGTTCAAGGTGGGCTCCATTACGTTTCAGCCCTCGGAGTTTGCCAAGATCGCCATTATAATAACTATGGCGGCTATCATCGCTAACGGAGTTAAGACTCTTCGCAGTTGGAAAAAAGTGGTTGTGGCTTTCATCATGGTCCTTCCTCTTTTTGCATCCATAGCTATCACCAATCTTTCCACAGCGGTTATCGTCATGGGTATAGCCTATGTCATGCTTTTTGTGGCTTCAAAGCCCAAGGGGATCTTTCTTATCATAGCAGGTACCGGCGTGCTGGGTATCATATTTTTCATCCTTCGCGCGGGATATCGTGGTGGACGTGTGGCCATGTGGCTCCATCCCGAGGATTATCCCAATGCAGATGTATATCAGACCCTTCAGGGCTTGTATGCCATCGGCGCCGGAGGTCTTTTCGGCAAGGGACTGGGAGGTTCGGTCCAAAAACTGGGAGTTCTTCCCGTTGCCCAAAATGACATGATCTTTGCCATCATCTGTGAGGAGTTGGGAATATTCGGGGCAGTATGCGTTATCCTCCTTTACCTGATCATGTTCTGGAGACTTTTGTATATAGCCAATCACGCCAGAGATCTTATGGGATCATATCTGGTTATTGGGATCATGGTACACTTTGCATTGCAGGTTATCATGAATATAGCAGTTGTTACCAATTCCATCCCCAATACGGGAGTTATCCTTCCTCTTATCAGTTACGGAGGAACTTCCGTCATGCTTCTTTTGGCGGAGCTGGGGATAGCCTTGTCTGTTTCAAGGCAGATACCTATGGAGTAGCCCATGGCAAATACAAAAAGGCCATATTCCGCTGTACGCTTCTATCTGCCCAATATCATCCTGGGAGTACTGATACTCATTATCTTTTTGGTGCTTTCCACGGCGGTGGTATTTCGGGTCAAGGAGATAGAAGTAAAGGGGAGCACCATCTATTCCGATGCTCTCATTGAGGATATGGTACTCAATGATAAGTACAAGTATAACGGGCTCTATGATGTCATAAAGTCCCGATTTTTTCCTTCTAAAAATGTGCCCTTTGTGGAAAAGATCTCAGTACGGCTCTCGGGAAATCACAAGCTGGTCATAGAGGTTCGGGAAAAGGCCCTGAGGGGTTACACCATAGATTCCAAAGATCGTTACGTGTATTTTGACGGGAACATAAAAGTAACCCAGATATCGGATCAGCTCATAGACGGATTGATACCGGTGGAGGGGCTTACCATAGAGGACGCAGCCGAGGGAGAATATCTTCCGGTGCAGTCCTCAAGGCGCAAGGCGCTGGCGGTTGTTTACAAGAATATCAAGTCCCGGGATATCACTGCGGACAGGATAATCATAGACGAAACCGACGGTACCATTACCATGGTTTCCGGCGAGATAACGGTCATGTTGGGCAATAAGACCAATCTTGAGGAAAAACTGCGCAGACTTTCGTATATTTTACCCAAACTGGAAAAGAAGAGTGGAACACTACATCTAGAGGATTTTACAGAAGAAAATACAGATATTGTATTTAAGGAGACAAAATAGTTATTACTTTTTTGTAAAAACATGTTGCGAAATTATATAAAAAAAAGTATTATATGTGTGGTAATTATGTAGAGGGATAAGGAGGAATCACCTTGCTTGAGATAATATCAAATAACGAAGAGTCATCCGGAGCACGAATTATAGTTATAGGCGTTGGCGGTGGTGGCAACAACGCTGTTAACCGTATGATAGATGAAAACATCGGCGGAGTTGAGTTTGTAGGAGTTAATACCGACAAGCAGGCACTTGATCTGTGTAAGGCACCTACACTTCTTCAGATCGGTGAAAAGCTCACCAAGGGACTTGGCGCCGGCGGACAGCCTGAGAAGGGTCAGCAGGCAGCTGAGGAGAGTATGGAGGATCTTGCAGCCGCAGTTAAGGGTGCAGATATGGTATTTGTTACCTGTGGTATGGGTGGCGGTACTGGTACGGGAGCAGCTCCCGTTGTTGCTCAGATCGCTAAGGAGCAGGGCATTCTTACCGTAGGTGTTGTTACCAAGCCTTTCACCTTTGAGGCAAGCACACGTATGGTCAATGCCAAGGCAGGTATCGAGAGACTCAAGGAAGCTGTTGATACCATGATCGTTATTCCTAATGATCGTCTTCTTGAGATAGTAGATCGTCGTACACCCATGCAGGAGGCTCTTCGCAAGGCGGATGAGGTACTCCAGCAGTCAGTTCAGGGTATTACCGATCTGATCAATACACCCGCACTTATCAACCTTGATTTCGCTGACGTTCAGACAGTCATGAAGGACAAGGGACTTGCACATATCGGTATTGGTTCTGCCAAGGGCGATGACAAGGCTTCAGAAGCAGTTCAGCAGGCCGTTTCATCACCTCTTCTTGAGACCAGGATCGACGGTGCAAGCGCAGTTATCGTTAATATTTCCGGTGATATCTCTCTTATGGATGCAAGAGATGCTGTTGGTTACATCGAGCAGCTTGCTGGAGAGAATGCCAACATCATCTTCGGAGCCAAGGAAGATCCTACAATGACTGATGAGATCCAGGTTACTGTTATCGCAACCGGTCTTGCAGCTGAGGCTCCCAAGGGCGCAGGCTCATACGCAGGTATGCGTTATGCTCCCAGGACACCACAGCCTATGGCAGGTATCAACAGGACAGTTCCTACTGCACCGGTTGTAACACCTGTTCGCCCGGCAGCGCCTACTACACCGGCATCTGCCGCAGCACCCGCACAGGAGGCTCCCGCACAGCCTATGGGACTTAAGCCCACACAGCCACCTGTATCTAATATCAAAGAAAAGGATATAGTGGTTCCGGACTTTCTGAAGAAGACCAGGGAGTAAATATGGATTTACAGGCAAGTCTGATTTCAGACTTGCCTTTTTGTTTCAAAAGGGGGTTTTTATGAAAATAACTTTTTTAGGGGCAGATCATGAGGTTACCGGAAGTTGTCATTACGTAGAAGTCGGGGATAAGAAGTTCCTTGTGGACTGCGGAATGAAGCAGGGACCGGACATCTATGAAAATGAGGAGATCCCTGTTGCGGCATCGGGTATTGATTACGTATTTGTAACCCATGCGCACATTGATCACTCAGGTCTTTTGCCGCTTTTATATGCTCATGGTTTCAGGGGGCAGATCTTTGCTACAGAGGCTACCTGTGATCTGTGTAATATCATGCTCAAGGATTCGGCACATATCCAGCAGTCAGAGGCTGAGTGGAAAAACCGTAAGTCCAGACGTGCCGGCGGTGGTGAGGTTACCCCTCTTTATACCATGGAGGATGCTCAGGGAGTTCTTGAGTATTTCGTTCCCTGCCACTATCATCAGGTGGTTCACGTTTGTGATGACATCGATATTGAGTTCATCGATGCAGGACACCTTCTAGGTTCATCATCCATCAAGGTTACCATGAGAGAGGGAGGCGAGGAAAGAGTAGTTGCTTTTTCCGGTGATATCGGCAAGCCCAATCGTCCCCTTATCAAGGATCCCGAGTTTTTCGAAGAGGCCGATTTCGTACTTATGGAATCCACCTACGGAGACAGGGAGCATCCCGATCCTCAAGACTTTGCTGTGATGCTGGCCAAGGTTATCGATGAAACACTTTCTCTTGGAGGCAATCTGGTCATTCCCGCTTTCTCAGTTGGGCGTACACAGGAGATCCTTTACTTTATCAGAAGGATCAAGGAGGAAAAACTCCTTAACTATGTGAAAAATGATTTCATAGTGTATATGGACAGCCCTCTGGCAGTGGAGGCGACTCACATCTTTTCCGAAAATGTCAGCGAGTGCTTCGACGAAGAGGCTGAAAAGCTTATATCTGCAGGAATAAACCCCATAGGTTTCCCCGGACTCAAGGTAGCGGTAACCAGTGACGAGTCCAAGATGATCAACTTTGATACCCAGCCCAAAGTTATCATTTCCGCATCGGGAATGTGCGAGGCCGGACGTATCAGACATCACCTTAAGCACAATCTGTGGCAGGCATCATCCACCATTCTTTTTGTTGGATTCCAGGTTCCGGGTACTCTGGGACATTCCCTTCTTAACGGTGCCCAGGAAGTCCATCTTTTCGGTGAGACTGTCAATGTTGCAGCCCGGATAGAGAACCTTCCGGGTATCAGCGGACATGCTGACAGGACAGAACTTTTAGAGTGGATCGGAAAATTCAAGTCACCGGTTAAAAAGGTTTTCGTTGTTCACGGCGATGATGCGGTTGTTGACAAGTTTGCCGGTGTTGTTCAGGAGAGGACAGGATTTGAGGCTGTTGCTCCATATTCCGGAGATTGCTTTGATCTTTTGACCGGCGAGAAGGTTAAGGAAGGAAGCAGGATCCGCAAGGAGAAGGTTAAGCCCGCTTCCGAACTTAGACCTGCATCCAACGTATTTATGCGCCTTGTTGCTGCCGGTGAGAGACTTATGCGCGTGATCATGAGGTGCGAGGGAATGGCGAATAAGGATCTGGCGAAGTACGCGGACCAGATCAATAGTTTCTGTGACAAAATTGAAAAATAAATAAATATGTAACGACCACAAACGAGGGTCGTTACGGATGATACGCGAACCGATATCCTAGTACACCATTTACCAATTAAATGCACATTCTGCTTGCCAGAATTCCCTGTTACTGCGTTGCTTTCAATCGACGATGCACACGCATCGCCTCTCTCAAGCGCCTTGTAACCGGAAATTCTGATCTTCGCAATAATGTA
>JAEELH010000035.1 GCA_016288825.1 Lachnospiraceae bacterium
ATCCAGATGGATATCAAGATCCACGGTCTTACAAGACCTATCGTTGAGGAGGCTATCCGCCGTGCTCACGAAGCAAGACTTTTCATCATGGATACATGTATGTCAAAGGCTATTGCTGAGCCTCGTAAGACTCTTTCCGAGTACGCACCCAAGATCGTTTCAATGCATATCGATCCTGAGAAGATCGGTGATGTTGTCGGACAGAGAGGAAAGACCATCAACGAGATCATTGCAAGATGTGATGTTAAGATCGATATCACTGATGACGGTATTGTTTCCGTTTGCGGAACAGACGCTGAGGGTATCGAAAAGGCAATGAAGATGATCGATATCATCACCATGGAATTTGCCAAGGGTCAGATCCTTACCGGTAAGGTTGTTTCCATTAAGGAATTCGGTGCCTTTATCGAGTTCGCACCCGGCAAAGAGGGAATGGTTCATATCTCCAAGATCGCTAAGGAGAGGATCGACAAGGTTGAGGATGTTCTTAATCTTGGTGATGAGGTTAAGGTTGTTTGCCTTGGCAAGGACAAGATGGGCCGCATCAGCTTCAGCATCAAGGATCTTAATGACTAAGATCTGAATATATGTTAAGATAAGGATCGTGATGTTTGTATTCACGATCCTTTTTTCATTTATTTATTAGGGGGAAATATGGCTGTTTCTACAGATCTTATGAGCAGGATCAATCAGAATTATTCTGCCATGAGCAAAGGTCATAAGGCTATTGCAAATTATATTACCGACCATTATGAAAAGGCGGCTTTTTTATCGGCAGCCAAGCTGGGGGAGGCGGCCGGTGTCAGTGAGACTACGGTAATGCGCTTCACTTCAGTGCTGGGATATGAGAGCTATCCCAAGTTCCATAGGGATCTTGAGGATATGATGATGAAGATGGTATCTTCCAGACACGGTGAGGAGATGCCGGCACATAACAAGTCTGATTCCGGACTTCTCGGATCGGTACTTACCTCAGATGCCAAGAAGATATTTATGACATTGGACGAGATCGACAGGACTGCTTTTGATCATGCTGTAACTACGATCTTGCAGGCTAAAAGGATATTTGTTATTGGTATCAGAAGCTGTGCGCCCCTTGCATCCTTTTTTGCTTTTTATCTTCAGATGATCTTTGACGGAGTACATCTTCTGGTGACAACAAGTACCAGTGAGCTCTTTGAGCAGATGATCGATATCAACGAGGATGATGTGATAATCGGTATCAGTTTTCCCAGGTACTCCATGAGGACTCTTAAGGCCATGGAGTTTGCCAATTCAAGACGTGCCAAGGTTATAACCATAACTGACAGCGTTCATTCTCCCATGAACCTTTATTCTTCGTGTAATCTGATCGCAAAAAGCGATATGACTACCATAGTTGACTCGCTTGTTGCGCCTCTTTCCGTTATCAATGCGCTTATCGTGATCCTTTGTCAGAATAAGAGAGACGAGGTGGTCAAAAGGATGGACGCCCTGGATCAGATATGGGAGGACTACCAGTTTTACAGTAACGATGAACTTTCCCAGGTGGGTGATTCGATAAGGATCAAATATAAGGATCCGGAGGATGCTCTATGAGCAATGTTATAATAATAGGAGCCGGTGCTGCAGGGCTAATGGCAGCGTATGCCGCCGGAACTGCCGGTCATAGGGTCCACATCATGGAGTCCAACGAAAAGGCCGGTAAGAAGATCTATATCACCGGCAAGGGAAGATGTAATTATTCAAATTCTGCGGACTTTGATGCGTTTATGGATAATGTGGTTTCAAATCCTAAGTTCCTGTATTCTGCCCTAAAGCGTTTTGATGAAAGCCAGATGACGGCTTTTCTTGAGTCGCATGGGTGCAGAGTTAAAGAGGAGCGGGGCGGAAGGATGTTTCCGATCTCGGACCACGCATCTGATGTTACGGCAGCTCTTTTGAGATCCCTTTCCGGACTTAATGTTACAATAGATTATAATACCAAGGTTTCCGACCTTATCATTGAAGAGGGTACCTGCAGAGGCGTTATCTGCGGTGGCAGGGAGTTTAGATCTGACGCGGTAATAATAGCAACCGGCGGCATGTCATATCCTTCCACAGGTTCCACAGGAGATGGTTATACCCTTGCCGAAAAAGCAGGTCATACCATTGTTGCCTTAAGGCCTTCACTTGTTCCGATGGAGACCAGAGAGGACAGGATCCTGTCGCTTCAGGGCCTTTCACTTAAAAACGTTACTTTTTCAGTTTTTGACCGCAGTGGTAAGAGACTGTATAAGGAATTCGGTGAGATGCTTTTCACCCATTTCGGGGTTTCGGGCCCCATTGTTCTATCGGCATCGGCATATATCGGAAAAACCCTTTCAGAAAGTGAGCTTCGGGCATCTATAGACTTAAAGCCGGCTCTTGATGAGAGTGCCCTTGATAAAAGACTGTTAAGAGATATTTCGGCATCACCTCAGAAAAAGGCAAAGAACTTCTTTGACGGACTGCTTCCCATGCGTTTATCAAAATTGTTCTTTGAACTCTGGGGAGAGGAGCCGGAAAAAAGCTTTTGCGATATCACCAAAGAGAGTAGGAAAAAAGCAGTTCATCTGCTTAAAGATTTTTCCATGATCATAACCGGCACCCGTGGGTTTAAGGAAGCTATCATCACCCAGGGCGGCGTCAATGTTAAGGAAATTAACTCCAAGACCATGGAGTCAAAGAAACTTCCCGGACTGTTTTTTGCGGGAGAGGTAATGGATGTGGATGCGCTCACGGGAGGCTTTAATCTTCAGATCGCATTTTCCACCGGATTTGCAGCAGGAGGAGGAATATCATGAGTATCAATATAGCTATAGACGGACCTGCAGGCGCAGGAAAAAGTACTATCGCCAAGGCGCTTTCCAGAGAACTTGGTTTTATCTATGTGGACACAGGGGCTATGTACCGTGCCATGGGACTTTTTTTACAGGCTAAGGGTGCATCACAGGATGATGAAAAGACCATTAGCGAGCTTGCAGAAAAGTGCAGCATTGATATCAAGTATGAAAACGGACAGCAGCGTGTTATAGAAGGCGGCGTTGATGTGACTGACAAGCTTCGCAGCGAGGATGCAGGCAAGTGGGCCAGCGCAACCAGCAGATTTGGAGCTGTAAGAGCAAAGCTTACCCAACTTCAAAAGGATCTGGCTGCCAGAGAAAATGTTGTTATGGATGGAAGAGATATCGGAAGCGCAGTCCTTCCCGGTGCACAGCTCAAGATCTATCTTACCGCCAGTGAGGAGGCCAGAGGAAAAAGACGTTATGATGAGCTGGTTACCAAGGGTGAGACAGCTGATCTTGATCAGATAATTGCCGACATAGCAGCAAGAGATCACGCTGATATGACAAGGGAGATATCACCTCTTGTTCAGGCAGAGGATGCGATCCTTGTTGATACTTCCGACATGTCTATCGAACAGGTTGTTGAGCACTGCCTCGGACTTTGCAGGGAAAAGGGGATTGCTTGATATGGAAGTTATTCTTGCGGATTCGGCAGGATTTTGCTTTGGAGTTAAAAGGGCTCTGGAGATAACCGAGGGTGAAATAGAAAAGGCAGGGGGACGTGTATATACATACGGTCCCCTTATTCATAATGAGATCGTAGTTGATGATCTTGAGAAAAAGGGTGTTACGGTTATGGAGGAAGATTCCGATCCGACTGAATATCCACCGGGAGTTGTGATCATCAGATCACATGGGGTTACCAGAGATGTTATGGAAGGTATCAACGGAGCCGGGCATGTTGTAGTTGATGCCACCTGTCCTTTTGTAAGGAGGATCCATGATCTGGTTTCGGATCATTCTGCTGCAGGAGAATATATAATCGTTCTCGGTGATCCAGCGCATCCTGAGGTAAAAGGCATTGTTGGATGGTGTCAAAGCAAGGATATCTCAGTAATTTCTACAGCCGATGAAGCCCGTAAATTCGAGCTTTTTGACCAAAAAAGTGTATTTTTGGTGGCTCAGACTACATTTAATGTGAAGAAATTTAAAGATTTTGTTGAAATCTTAAAGGGAAAAGGGTATGATATAAATGCTCTGAATACAATCTGCAATGCCACAAAAGAGCGCCAGGAGGAAGCATCCCGAATTGCTGGGGAAGTAGACGCGATGCTTGTGATCGGCGGTAAGCACTCCTCAAATTCTCGAAAACTATACGAGATTTGCAGTGAGCGCTGCAAGGATACAATGTTCATACAGACGGCAGAGGATTTCACGCCGCCTAAGCCATGGTCCATTTCAAAAGTCGGTATTACAGCCGGGGCATCAACCCCAGACATTATTATCGAGGAGGTTTTTAAAAAATGTCAGAATTAAGTTTCGACGAGATGCTGGAGGAGTCTATCAAGACTATCCGAAATGGAGATGTGGTTGACGGTAGTGTTATTTCAGTAAAACCCGATGAGATCGTTCTTAACATCGGCTACAAGTCAGACGGTATCATCACCAGAAGCGAGTACACCAATGACTCTAATCTTGATCTTACAACCGTTGTTTCCGAGGGAGACAATATGGAGGCTATGGTTGTTAAGGTTAACGACAGCGAGGGTCAGGTAATCCTTTCTTACAAGCGTCTTGCTCAGGAAAAGGGCAACAAGCGTCTTGAGGAAGCATTTGAGAATCATGAGGTTCTCACAGCCAAGGTTATCCAGGTTCTTAACGGAGGCCTTTCAGTAGTAGTTGACGAGGCGAGAGTTTTCATTCCTGCATCACTTGTATCAGACAGTTATGAAAAGGATCTCACTAAGTATAAAGATCAGGAGATCGAGTTCGTTATCACAGAGTTCAATCCCCGCAAGCGCCGTATCATTGGTGACCGCAAGCAGCTTCTGGTTGCCAAGAAGGCTAAGATGCAGGAAGAGCTCCTTGGACGTATCAAGGTTGGAGATGTTATCGATGGTACAGTTAAAAATGTTACCAACTTCGGTGCATTCGTTGACCTTGGAGGTATCGACGGACTTCTTCATATCTCAGAGATGTCCTGGGGCCGCGTAGACAACCCCGGAAAGCTCTTCAAGAATGGTGATCAGGTTAAGGTATTCATCAAGGATATCAATGACAAGAAGATCGCACTTTCCATGAAGTTTGAGGATTCCAATCCTTGGAATGATGCATCTTCCAAGTTCGCTGTTGGCAACACTGTTCACGGTAAGGTTGCACGTATGACAGACTTCGGTGCGTTCATCGAGCTTGCGCCCGGAGTTGACGCTCTTCTTCATGTATCACAGATCAGCAAGGATCATGTTGATAAGCCTTCAGATGTTCTTTCTGTTGGTCAGGAGATCGATGCTAAGATCGTAGAGTTCCGTGAGTCAGATCACAAGATCTCTCTTTCCATGAAGGCTCTTATTCCTGATGAGCCTGAGACAGAGGCAGCTGCAGAGGCTGAGGCTCCCGCAGAGGCACCTGCTGAAGAGGCAGTAGCAACAGAGGAATAATTTAACAAGCATTTTCAAAGAGGCTGCGTATTCACAGCCTCTTTTTTAGAAAAGGGGGGATTGAATTGGCACTTGATAATTATGAACAGTTCAAGAACGACGTATACAAACTGACTAAGATCGACCTTTCGGCATACAAGGAAAAGCAGATGCGCCGCAGGATCGATTCCCTGGTTACCAAGAGAAGCTGCCAGTCATATCCTGAGTATGTTAAGCTTCTTACATCTCAGACCGAGGTCTTTGATGAGTTTGTTAATTTCCTTACCATCAATGTATCTGAGTTCTACCGCAATCCCGATCAGTGGAAGATGATGGATGAAAAGTTCATCCCTGAGCTTATCAGCAAGTTTGGCAAGCGACTCAAGATCTGGAGTGCTGCCTGCTCTACCGGAGATGAGCCTTATTCACTTGTTATGGCACTTTCCCGTCATCTTGATCTTAAAGACATCAAGATAACTGCTACGGATATCGATAAGCAGGTGTTGGCTACAGCCAAGACGGGCCTTTATTCTGCCAAGAGTATTGCGGCTGTTCCCGATGACTTCAAGAAAAAGTATTTCACTAAGGTTGGTGCTTCTTTCCAGATCTCAGAGGATATCAAGAAGTGCGTAGAATTCAAAGAAGGCAATCTTCTTCGTGATGCTTATCCCACAGGCTGCCATATGATCGTATGCCGCAATGTGGTTATCTACTTCACTGAGGAGGCTAAGCACGATATCTATGACAAGTTCAACAAGTCTCTTATGAACGGCGGACTTCTGTTTATCGGAAGCACTGAGCAGGTAATGGACTACAAGGAGCTTGGATATATCAGACGTTCTTCCTTCTTCTATGAGAAGGGAACAGAAGAGAAGTAAAAATAAGATGAGCCGGCGTTTTAATACGTCAGCTCATCTTTTTTTATAAGCATTATAATATAATCGGTCAGAAAATCGGCGGTGATCTCAGGAGCGTTTTTATCTATGGAGATATAACAGTTATGTATGGTCGCTTTTTGGCGTCTGGACTTACTGATGCCGGAGGCCAGAGCCTTGGGTACAACCTTGTTTTCAAGGGGAAGGTAGACATAGGATGATGTATCCGCCAGAAAGTAGCGAAGGCATCCGTTTTCCAGAATGAAGGTGCCTGTAAAGGTATCTCCGTTAAATCTAATATGAAGATAACTTCCGTGGATGATCCCATTGACCTGATCACCATCTGCAAGATGACCGTGGAAGATGATCTCACCCTCTGAGGAGGTGTCAAGATCATCAAGTATGAGCAGTCTTTCGTTGGCTGCTTTTTTAATTGTTTCAATGTCTTCGATTTTCATATCTTGTATTTTGAACAATCAGGTGCATTAAGTCAATGTATAAAATTTGTTCTTTGAAAAATACATAATTGGCTTTTTTCTTTTTGGTATTTTTTTGTACACAATATATAGAAGTGGTATAATTATTGCTGTGTGAATTTGTAGCATGGTATATTTGTATACAATTAAACACACAAATACAAAAATGGAGGTAGAGTATGGGAATTGGAACTTTCAAGGGTGGAGTTCATCCCTATGACGGCAAGGAGCTGGCTAAAAACGAGCCCATCGTTGAGCTTAAGCCCACCGGCGAGATGGTTTTTCCGGTATCACAGCATATCGGCGCACCTGCAACGCCTGTCGTTTCAGTAGGTGATTCCGTCCTTAGAGGACAAAAGATTGCAGAGGCCGGCGGTTTTGTTTCCGCCCCCGTATTTTCATCAGTGTCCGGCACGGTTAAGGCCATAGAACCCCGTCGTGTAGCGACAGGTGATATGGTTATGTCCATTGTGATCGAATCCGACGGTAATTTTATTGAAACCGGATACAACGAAGTAGATGATGTATCCAAACTTTCAAGAGATGAGATCATTGGACGTATCAAGGATGCCGGTATTGTCGGACTTGGAGGAGCAGGATTCCCTACTCATGTAAAGCTTTCACCCAAGGATCCTGATAAGATCGATTATATAATCGTTAACTGCGCCGAGTGCGAGCCCTATCTGACCAGCGACTACAGACGTATGGTTGAGAATCCGGAGATGGTGGTTGCGGGTCTGGAGATCATGGTATCCATGTTCCCCAATGCTACAGGTGTATTTGGAGTTGAGGACAATAAGCCTGATTGTATTGCAAAGTTTAACGAGCTTATCAAAGATAAGCCCAGGCTAAAAGTTCAGCCTCTTCTTACAAAATATCCCCAGGGTGGTGAGAGACAGCTTATTCATGCCGTTACGGGCCGTGATCTTAATTCCAAGATGCTTCCCGCAGATGTGGGCTGCATCGTTGACAATGTTGAGACTGTTTGCTCTATCTATATGGCTGTCAAGCAGGGTAAGCCTCTTATGCACCAGATCTTTACCGTTACGGGTGATATGGCTAAAAAGCCTTGTAATTATCTTATATATCTTGGAACCAGTTATAAGGAGATCCTTGAGGCTGCAGGCGGAGTCAAGGGCGATGTAGCAAAGTACGTTTCCGGTGGTCCCATGATGGGATTTGCTCTTTTTGATCTTGACGTTCCTACTACCAAGACGGCTTCGGCTATCCTTTGTATGAGTAAGGACGAGGCGTCTATGTACGAAACCACAGCCTGCATCAATTGCGGACGCTGTGTTGAGGCTTGTCCCGAGAACCTTATTCCTTCAAGACTTGCTGATTATGCCGAGCATGGTCAGGATGAAGAGTTTGAAAAGTGGTACGGCCTTGAGTGTATCGAGTGCGGAAGCTGCAGCTATGGATGCCCGGCCAGACGTCATCTTGCACAGGCTATCCGTACAAAGAAGAAGACTATACTTGCTGCGAAGCGTGCAGCAGCAGCTAAAAAGTAGGAGGTGTAAAGTTGAGCGATTTATTAAATGTCACATCCTCCCCTCATGTAAGAGCCAAGGATGATACACAGCGCATTATGCTCTATGTCATCATCGCACTTCTTCCGGCTACCTGTTTCGGTATCTACAATTTTGGTTGGAAGGCTGCGCTCCTTATCGTTCTTACGGTTGCCAGCTGTGTAGGCAGTGAGTGGGCATGGAACAAGTTACTTCATAAAAAGGATACTGTAAAGGACCTTTCGGCAGTTGTTACGGGACTTCTTCTGGCCCTTAACTTCCCCAGCTCCATTCCCTGGTGGATGGCCATCTTGGGCGGTGTTTTTGCCATCATCGTTGTTAAGATGTTCTTCGGAGGTCTGGGTCAGAATATTATGAACCCGGCTCTCGGTGCCAGAGCATTTCTCGTGATTTCCTTTGCAGGATATATGACTGATTTTTCCGAGTATCCCGGATTTGTTGATACCTTCGGTGGTGCAACACCTCTTGCAACCATCAAGGCAGGCGGTCTTGCTCAGGTTGATATCCTTAGGATGATCATCGGAACCACACCCGGTACCATCGGTGAGACCAGTATGATAGCACTCGTTGTTGGTGCTATGTTCCTTATCCTTATGGGTGTTATCGATCTTAGGATCCCCGGAACATACATCCTTACTTTTGCTATTTTTGTCCTGCTTTTCGGCGGATATGGCTTCAATATGGATTACCTTGTTTCCCAGTTGGCAGGCGGTGGACTTATGCTTGGTGCGTTTTTCATGGCAACCGACTATGTTACAAGTCCCATCACCCCGACCGGCAAGATCATATACGGTATCATACTTGGACTTCTTACCGGTGTTTTCCGTATCTTCGGTGGTTCAGCAGAGGGCGTTTCATATGCCATCATCTTTACCAATCTTCTTGTACCTCTTATTGAGAAGTGGACGGTTCCGAGAGCTTTCGGTATCGCACCTGTTAAAAAGGAGGTGAAGACAGATGAAAAATAGCATTTTAAAGGACACCCTGATCCTGACGGCCATCACCCTTGTGGCAGGTTTGGCTCTCGGTGCGGTTCAGTACATTACTGCAGCGCCTATTGAGAAGGCCAATAAGGCAGCTCTTGAGGAGGCATATAAGTCTGTCTTCCCGGATGCGGCATCCTTTGAGGATTATGCTGATTTTGACGAGGCTGCAGTCAATGAATATGTTCATTCCACTGATGTGGGAACCGATGATGATATTACGGCTATTTCCGTTGCCAAGGATGCATCAGGGTCCGATATCGGATATGTTTTCACTGTTGTAACCCACAAGGGCTACGGTGGAGATATCACTCTTACTGTAGGTATTGATTCTGCCTCCGGAACCATGAACGGATATTCCATTACGGATATCGGTGAGACTCCCGGTCTGGGAATGAAATCAACCGAAGAAAAGTTCATGTCCGAATTCAGAGGTATCCCCATGGATATTACCTCTTATACGGTTACCAAATCTTCTCCGGCAGGAGATGGTGAGATAGAGGCCATCAGCGGCGCTACCATCACTTCCAGAGCGGTAACCAATGCAGTCAATGCAGTTATGCATTATTATCAGGTTATGAATAGCGTAGGATAGGAGGTGAGATGATGAAAGAAGATACAATTTCCGAACGCTTATACAATGGTATTATTAAGGAAAATCCTGTTTTCATCCAGCTCCTGGGTATCTGTCCTACACTGGCAGTAACTACTTCGGCTTTTAACGGACTTGGAATGGGACTTTCCGCAACTGTGGTACTTGCTCTTTCAAACCTTTTGATCTCGGCTCTTCGCAAGGTTATACCCGATCGTGTTCGTATGCCTGCCTTCATCGTAGTCGTAGCATCATTTGTTACCATTGTTCAGTTTCTTGTTCAGGGCTTTTTGCCTGAACTTTACAAATCGCTTGGAATCTTTATTCCCCTTATCGTTGTTAACTGTATCATCCTGGGACGTGCGGAGAGTTATGCTTCCAAGCATTCCGTTGTTCTTTCCTTCTTCGATGGTATCGGTATGGGACTTGGCTTCACACTTTCACTGATCTTTATAGGTGGTGTGAGAGAGATCCTGGGAAGCGGAGCCTTCTTTGGATTCCAGCTTCTTCCTCTGGCTGACAAAGCTTCGGGAACTATGGGTTATACACCAATTTCCATCTTTATCCTGGCACCGGGAGCCTTCTTTGTACTTGCACTTCTGGTTGTTATCATGAATGTTGTAAGGGCTAAGCAGGAGGCAA
This sequence comes from Lachnospiraceae bacterium, assembly GCA_016288825.1. Classification (GTDB taxonomy): domain Bacteria; phylum Bacillota; class Clostridia; order Lachnospirales; family Lachnospiraceae; genus Weimeria. Next base: position 10,520 of record JAEELH010000035.1, read on the forward strand.
AAGGTAAGCCCCTCAGTGCGGCAGGCAATGGATGTCTTTCAGGTGAGTGCTCAGGCTGTGCCCTCAGTGCAACCTGCAGCGGTAAGACACAGGCAGTGGCCGTTGAAGCAACAAAAGGAGGTGAGAGCGCATGAATCCGGTTGTAGAACTTGTGCTGATCTTTATCGGCGCTTCCATCGTTAACAATGTACTTTTATCCCAGTTTTTGGGCCTTTGTTCCTTCCTCGGTGTTTCCCGTAAGGTTGAGACATCCGTAGGTATGGGCGGTGCGGTTATCTTCGTTATAACCATTGCATCTCTTGTGGCAGGACTTTTGTACAAATTCGTACTCGTTCCCACGGGATTTGAGTACCTTCAGACCATCGTATTCATTCTGGTCATCGCAGCTCTGGTTCAGATAGTGGAGATGTTCCTTAAGAGGTATATTCCTTCACTTTACAGAGCACTGGGAGTATTCCTTCCGCTTATTACTACCAACTGTGCAGTTCTCGGTGTAGCGCTTAAGAACGTTACCAACGGATACAACATCCTTCAGGGAGTTATCTATGGTATCGGTACAGGTGTGGGATATCTGATCGCTATCGTGATCCTTGCAGGTATCCGTGAGAAGATCGAGCATAATGACATTCCCGAACCTCTCAAGGGGTCCGGAATCGTACTTATCACTTCCGCACTTATGTCCATCGCGTTCTTTGGATTTGCCGGAGTTATATAGGAGGGAGTAGAAGATGAGTGGAATTTTACTTGCCATGGTCATCATCGGAGTGATCGGCTGTGTGATCGGCGTACTCCTTTGCTTTGCTTCCAAGGCTTTCTATGTAGAGGTGGATGAAAAAGAGGCTGCCGTTCTTGAAGAACTCCCCGGTAATAACTGCGGAGGCTGCGGATATCCCGGATGCTCGGGACTTGCAGCGGCTATCGCCAAGGGAGAGGCTCCCGTGGGACAGTGTCCTGTAGGGGGACCTCCCGTAGCTGCCAAGATCGCATCTATCATGGGTGTTGACGCAGGCGATCTTACACGTATGGTTGCATACGTTAGATGCAGCGGCAATTGTGATAAGGCTAAGTCCATCTATAAGTATACCGGCGTCAACGACTGTGTAGCAGCTGCAAACGCTCCCGGAGGCGGCCCCAAGGCCTGCAATTTCGGATGTATGGGATTCGGAAGCTGTGCGGCAGTTTGTGAGTTTGGTGGTATCAGTATCGTTGACGGTGTAGCTGTGGTTGATAAGGAGGCCTGCAGGGCCTGTGGACAGTG
>JAEELH010000036.1 GCA_016288825.1 Lachnospiraceae bacterium
ACACTTTGCAGCAAACTTTTTATCCTTGAACTTCTTCATAAAACTCTTTACTTCAAGATCTGTTATCCCATTCGGACGCATCCTGGCACAGGCCTGAATGATCCCTGTCAGCTCATCCACGGTAAAAAGGCTCTTTTCCAAATTGTTGACCGGCTCCACATCATTTAGAATTTCGTATCCGTGACTGAGTATTGCGTGCACATCTTCCTCCGATACACCTGCCTCCAAAAGTTCCTTTTCGGTATGTTGAAGGTGCTCATCCGGATACTCCTGATAATCGAAATCATGCAGATATCCGATCGCTTCCCAATGCTCCTCATCCTCCCCAAAATGCTTGGCCATAGCTCCCATCGCATAACTTACATTTAACGAATGGATCACCAGAGACTCCTCTGTAACATGATCCTTGTTTATCTCTTTTGCCTGTTCTACTGTTAAAGACATTTTTACTTCCTTTCCTCAAACTATTCAAATCCTAGAATATTTTAGGATCACTTGACCACTATATCCCTGACCCCGTTTGTCCAGTCTATGATCGGTCGGGCATCCGGGTAAAAAAGATTCGAAGGAATATCTTCCCTGTCAAAAAACCTGTGCTCCAATACTTCACTGTCATCATTTGAAATGAATCCACTGTATTTATCCGTGATAAAAATGACCGACAAAGAATACACCACATCTCCATTCGGATAATGAATGACGCGCTCCTCACCGGAATAAAGTCCAAACAGATTTAGGTCCGAAACCTCTATCCCGGTCTCCTCATATAACTCACGCTTTGCCGCTTCAATATATGTCTCTGCGGGCTCCATGGCTCCTCCTGGAACACCCCACTCTCCCGTATCACTTCTCTTTTGCAAAAGCAACTGTCCCTTTTCATTTATCACAAGCACGCCACAACCTGTAGTCATCACAAGATCGTGGCCGATCTTTTCCCGTAACTCTTTGATATAGTTCATTTAGACACCTTTTACTCTTCTTTCACGCCAAGCCCGTAGTTTAACATATCATTATATCTGGCATTGGCTTCTTCACTGGCTTTCTTTTCACGCCAGGCGTCGATCTCACTGCAGATTGCAAGCATCTCGTCCACGATAAGCTCCGCACTGTTCGGCTTAACCTGATACAAATATGAACACATCCTGTCCATCGCCTTCGGGCTACCCAACTGCTTTGCGATCTGATGTCCCAACTCCTCCGGAAACCCAAGTTCACATATCATCACTACCAGCTTATCCCGTGATCTGACCCATTCCTTGCGACCGTTCATGCGATACCCTCTTTCGAGATATTATTATCTAATAAAATGTGTGGGCTGCCAGGGCTCCTTCTCCGGCAGACCGTATTTCTCTTTTCCAAGTGCGATACTCGTGTTTCCACCGTCTCTCGGACTTCCGTTGATCAATAAAACTTTCATACCCATATTTCCTCCTCTACTTAGATTCTTTCTAAATATTCCCTCGTCTTTTTCATTACATCAGCTATTATCTCAATATCTCTTTCGGCATCGCCGCACTCCAATGAGTGATTGCAATCCGAATATGAAAACATGAGGATACCTTTCTCCTTTGCAATATCCTTCAACTTCTCTCCATCGGACCATGGATCTGCGTCTCCAATAAAGGCTATCACATCATCTGCCGGAATGGAAAGTGTGGCCGTAACAGGTGTATACCAGATCTGTCCGGCGGCAATTTTTCTATCATCAATAAACTTTGCCGATGCAACGGTACCTATGCTTTTTGCAATAAAAACAACATCTTCATATTCAGAAAAAATGACGTTCTCTAACTGCTTTTCAGTCTGTTCATAGGCTATCTCCGCCGCTTTTTTCATTTGTTCGGCATCACCCTTTATGTTCTTTGGCATATGGTCGTAGTCGATGCTTACGATCTCATATCCCTTTGATCGCATCATTTTTGAAGCGTAATACAAAAGCGGCTTGTCCTTATGATACCCTATCCCGGGCAAAATAACCGCCAGTCCTTTTTTACTCATAATCTCTCCAAAACCCTCAATGCATCGCCCACTATATCGTCATGGTCAAATGCCAGGTCAGCAAGGATAAGCTCAATACTCTCATTTTTAAATATGACCGTATTGCTTTCTCTTTTAATGTCAAACCAGCCTGCATCCGCCGCATCATCCGCCGCTATAGGTTTAACCTTATCAGGATCCACCACCGCAAGATATGCCGCCGACACCGTCCATCCTCTCGGGTCCCTTCCCGGCTTGCTATAAATGCCAACCAACGTGAGCTCCTTTGCCGGAATATTTATCCCGGTCTCTTCCGAAAGCTCCCTTGCTGCGGTCTCTTCTATCCGTTCACCTTCCTCGGAAAAACCTCCAGGCAGGGCCCATTTTCCAAGGCAAGGATGATTCCCCCTTCGGATAAGCAGGATCCTTTCATCCTCGTTTTTCTTTGAAACAATACAGATATCTGCCGTAAGCGCCGGTTTCTTCCATGCATCCGAATCATAAGTCTTTAAATACTCGGCCTCCGTAAGCCCATTTTTATCTCTTATTTCACTCATAAAGACAGCTTCCCCTCTCCTTCATTTCATCTCCGTGGACGTATCTGGCATTGAATTCCATATTGA
>JAEELH010000037.1 GCA_016288825.1 Lachnospiraceae bacterium
AAAGGTTTCGACAGGGATTCGGAAGCTGGAGAAGCGAGTCGCAGGAGATGCGTTAAATCTCAAAATTAAAATTAAACGCTGAAGATAATTACGCTTTAGCAGCTGCCTAAGCGCAGCGCAGTCGGTCTCAGGGCACCTGCACCTTGAGTTCCCGGCTTCGACCATGCAGGAAACGACGTTAGCAAAGCTTTGAGCTATCGGGCGTATCATGAAGCTACTGAAGCTGTCAGGATGTCTGCTTTCGGACAGTAGAGGGAATGTCAAATAACAGACTACGCTCGTAGAAGTACAGGGGAAGGGTTTTTGGACGCGAGTTCGATTCTCGCCTGGTCCATATGTACGTTTTTACTGAAAAGAGGGTGACATGTCACCCTCTTTTCGTATATAATTGTGGCCGGAGGTGTTTATTATGTTTGAACTTACGACAGAAAACATGGCTACGATACTCATTGATGGCTCCACAATCTTTTTGCTTGGTGGGGTTTTTTTTGAGACATCACTTATGCGTAAAAGAGGCAGGGAGGATGATAAGCTTTTCTTTCTGTTGCTGCTTCTTGATGTGATCATGGCGATTTCGGATATCCCGGCCTATCTTATTGACAAGAGGGTTTTTCCGGGAGGAAGGATAATCAATATGGCCAGCATGACTGTGTTCTATGTGGCCATGGATCTCCTTTGCTTGGTATTTTTGCATTATTGTATAGTGAGGTTTACCGGGACAGACAGTGTTACTTCCAAGAAGAAACATGCGCCTTTTTTCATTCCGGGATTGCTGATCGAAGTCTTGCTTGTTGTTAATATCTTTGCGGGATTTTTCTTTAACGTGGACAAGGACAATGTATATCACCACGGCATCCTTTACGTGCCATTTATGATCCTTATGTTCGTTTACCTGTTGGCAGGTTTTGTGCTGATGGCAAAATACCGCAGCGGAAGCGATAATAAAGCTTTGATACCCGTATGGATATTTATTTTGCCTATCGTTGCCAGTCTGGTGGTACCTTTTGTGTTTGAAGGGATATCACTTACCAGTATAGGATGCGGTATATCCATAGTATTTACACATCTGGGAAGCGCCTCCGAGATGGCGAAATCGGACGTAGAGGGAGGTGAGGCAGCATGATGGGTATTCATCAAATTACAATCTATTCCAATATCGTGGCTATCATGCTGGTGTTGGGAGTTATCGTGCTGGCACTCAGGTTCCGCATTAAGGACGAGTTGGAAAAGAAGATATTCATAATTCTTCCGGTGGTTTTGATATTGATGGCTGCATTATATATCGTCAGTGCGTACCGGGATGCGGAAGTGCTGAAGGTCAGTGCCATGGGAGCGACACTGATCGAAACGGGTCTGGAATATTTTATTAATCTTTTTGCGATACAGTGGTTTCTGTATGTTGATTACAGGATGTTTCACAGTGTTTTGCATATCAAAAGGAACGGACTGTTCTTCGTTACCGGATTTGCGATACTCATGCTGCTGGATACCATAAATATATTTACCGGCATCCTTTTTGAATTTTTGGACGGAGTACACTATGTGGAGACTCCGCTGTATGTTGTTACAGATCTCCTCAGGCTGGTATACTTTTTCGGATCTATTTTCGCCTTGATGTATTACAGAAGAAAGGATGAGCGTATGAAGTTCTTCCATGTACGTTCCTTCTTCATACCATTGGCATTTTACGTTCTTTTGATTTATTTGACCCCCCTGAATACTGTTTCTCTGGGGTTGGCCATAGGCATTACCCTTATTTTTGTACAGATGGTCAATGAGCAGTGCTATCAGGACGCTGAGACAGGTTTTTATAACGGACTTTATCTGGATTATTTAAAGGGCAGGATCAAAACCGATGATTATGCGCTGGAAAGTGTCATTCTCTTTAAGTTTTCAAAGGGCGATATGGCGAAGTCAGCGGAGCTTATCACTAAGCAGCTTCCTGAGGAGTGCCAGACTGTCAGATTATCGGGAGATACTGTTGTTACACTTACTCATGTTAAGGACAGGAGCCCACTTTATATGGTATCCGAGGATGTTCAGATGAGCCTTGAAGAGGTGGGGATCCCTGTTGATGTAAGTATAGAACTGAAAAAGAAAAAGGAGAGCGGCTCCGAGTTTCTTGACAGGATTTTGAGGAAAGCATGATGGAATATATTGAGATCACAAGTGACAATGCAGAGGATTTTGCTGCATTTATAGACGAGGACATGTGCGATAACCTGGACCGGACCTTTTTCAGGGGGCTGGGTGCTGTTGACGATAGTGGCACAGCGGTTGGCGCTTTGGTTTACGAACTCAAGGACAGCGAGAGCGAGGAGGATACCAAAAGCCGCGTCAGGGTTCTTGCCGGCAGCGATGATGTGAAGGAAGAGCTTATGACCAGGTACACCGAAGATATATACGATGAGGAGGTCATAGAGAGTTTCTATGAGTCTGCTGATGAGGTCATGTCCAAAACACTTCAGGCAGACGGGTTTTCTTTTGCAGAATCGGAGGCACTGGATCTGCCGGTCAGCATGGAGAGTATACAGAAGATCGCCAATACGCTTAAGGTCACCAAGATGCCGACATTTATCAAACCCTTGTCCGAGATATCCGTTCTGCAGTACAGGTCATTTGTAAAGAATTGTCTTTTCAAGGGGAATAGGGGACTGGTGGACGATCTGGCCTACCTGCCCAAGAACTGGTTTGAAATTGATGTGTCCTCCTGTGCTGTGGATAATGATGAGGTAAACGCAGTGCTGCTTTTAAAGAGAGCACCATCCGGTGTGCTGTATGTGCTTTTGTATACGGCTTTCGGTCCGGATGCCAAAAAGAACCTTTCTTTTCTTATAGCAAATACCGCTCAGAAATTGCTTCAAAAATATCCGCCGGACACCAAGATAGTCATCAGGCGGCACAATGAGATGGTTACCAAGCTGACAGCCAAGCTTTTTGCGGGAACAAAGGGAGATACAGTCTTTTCCGGCAATCGACGGGAGGCATGAATCACATAAAGGAGGCAGTTATGAAAAGAACATTAAAAGGGATAGTGGCTTTATCATTAGCAACGACACTTATTATGGGGCTTATGCCATTCAGCGCCCTTAGGGTCAATGCAGCCAAGGTAAATCTTTCCAAGTCAAAGCTTACACTGGAGGTAGGCGAGAAGGCTACATTGAAGGTCAAGGGAATTTCATCCAAGACCAAGGTAAAGTGGTCTTCTTCCAAGAAGTCTGTTGCCACCGTCAGTCAAAAGGGCGTGGTAAAGGCAAAGAAAAAGGGAAAGACAACCATCACCGCTGCGGTAAAGGGTAAGAAGTATAAGTGTAAGGTTACGGTAAGTACGCCTCGGCTTGACGCAGGTTTTTACCTTGCAGAGATGCCTCTGCTTGGGACCTATGAGTTTGAGGCATACAATGCAACAGGAAAGGTGAACTGGACGAGCAGTGATAACAATATTATCAGCATCCGGACCACAGGAGATAAATCCTGCACAATTTCAGCTGAAGGCATCGGAACGGCAGTTATCACCGCTTCCTGCAAAGGTATGATCTCGGACAAGTGTGAGATCACGGTAAACAGCAGGGGATACTATATCAAAGATGTGACTCAGACGGATATGAACCTTGTGGGTACGTATATGAGTCTGAACCTGGCTACCTATGATGAGGCAAAGCTCAGAGAAAAATATACACAGGAGATGAAGGCGACACAGGAAGAAACAGGTCGCACGGATGAAGATATAACAAACGATGTTGAAAGTACGCTGGAATTTCTGAAGAACAGCTTTGTCAATTCTGCAACCCTTGAATATTATTTTGACAGAGACCTCCTGTCAGGGGTTACATGGAGAAGCGATAATGAAGCGGTCGCAACCGTAAATAACGGTGTGGTTACCGCCAAGTCTGAGGGGTATGCTTATATCATAGCAAGCTATAAGGACGCTGATGGCAAGGTTCATGAAGAGGCTATGCAGGTTATCGTATACTACGCAGAGGATCCCTTAGAGAATCTTTTCGGATGTCCTCAGAAAGGCCTTGCATTTACCTGGGCGTTGGGATATGCAGAGCTTTCGGCCGATACCGAGTCTATGATCGTAACTTCATTTTCAGATGCGTATCTGGACGGCAAGGAAATCTACGGTCAGGATTCGGACGACACGACATCACTCATAAAGTGGACCAGCTCCGACCCCTCGGTGTTTACCATCGTGGAGGAGGAATCCGACAAATACAGCGTGTCGGTGAAGTACGTGGGCCCCGGAACAGCTTATCTTATAGGAACCTATCAGGGGGCAACATTCAAGTATCTTGTGATCTGCAGATAAAAGGAGGTTGACGGCAGAGAGCTTTTCGGTATTGGGTTACAACGAGACCACAGGAAATAAAATGATGATCTTCCATTTGGAGGATGCTACGGCAGTAGATATCGAGATAATGGGTGAGGGCGAGAATATTCTGGATTAGGAGTTTTTGTGACTGATAGAAGACTTGAAAGAACCGAGATGATCCTGGGAAGCGAGAGCGTAAAGCGTCTCGCTTCTTCTCGTGTTATAGTATTTGGGATCGGCGGGGTAGGAGGTTATGTTTGTGAGGCCCTGGTGAGAAGCGGAATAGGAGCCATGGATATAGTAGACAATGATAGTGTGGCGGAGTCCAATCTGAACCGTCAGATCATCGCTACAACAGATACCATAGGTATGGCTAAAACAGAGGCCATGAAGGAGCGTCTTTTATCCATTGATCCGGAGCTTAAGCTGACTGACCACCAGTGCTTCTTCCTTCCGGAGAATTCTTATGAATTTGATTTCGGGCTTTATG
>JAEELH010000038.1 GCA_016288825.1 Lachnospiraceae bacterium
CATGCTTCCTCAGATACTCCACAGTCCACCTGCTTATGGATGCTGCTGATACACCATACTCTGCCGTAAGCTGTGCCACTGTCCTCTTCTTTGTCAGCCTGTCCTCAATAATTTGTGTCCTTAATTCTTTGTCTATCATATCCTCATCCTCTTAGTCCCGTTGCGGACTTAATCCTGCTTTTTTGCAACAAAAAAGCTCCCCGATCATCGAGAAGCATTGTATTATAACCTAATTATCTGTGATCCCGAGTTCCATATCTCAGGATAACACGCCTTTGATTGTATACCTCATGAATATAACCGGTGTCCCCATTTCAACAACCGAATCATCTGTCAATGACTCTCCTAAAGAAATCAGCCTATCTACGAAATCTACGGCTGTCTCATAGTCATCCTCTGCTATGAAATCCTCAATCTCGTCCAAGTCAGAAAGTGCGGGTTTTGTCCAAACTACTCTCACTATGAAACAACCCTTCTTTCACGCCTGTTACGAAAATGGGCACGCACCTCATCAGTAGTAAAGACACCGTCACGTGAAGCCGATTCTCGACTAGCCTGCAAACGAATCCTGTGATAAAGCTGATCCAATATCTCTATCTCGTTATCAACAGACTCCGGAATAGCATTAAGTTCATCAAATACGTGCATCTTTGCCGGATTCATAGGCACCTCCTCATAAACACTCTTACATGATTATAATATCACGCCCATAAATGAAATACAATGCGATACTGTTTCCCGTATTGATTTTTCAATGTACTTTTTCTCTTCATAAATCTGTCAAATAGTTTGAACGAAGCTGGCTTCTTACGTGCGATCCATACAGAGATTCTTAACAAAGGCGAGTCTTTGACGATGCCTGAGTTTAGAATCGTCGTAGGCCTTCATACTTTCATAAGCCTGCCAAATAATTGGCCTGTTTATGGAAGTCCCTCTCCACGGGAGGCCTTCGCTGTGGAGAGGGATAATAAAAGTTTTGTTTTTAGTTTATGCAGTCAATGAATGGTGCAGACGCTATCTTGCGTAAAGCACTTGGAAAAAGGCGACAAACTGACTGCATTTTTCGATGTATTTAAGCAACAAGCGTGCTAACTACACCTGTAATAGTTCTGGTATAACCAGCAAGAGATACAACAACCGTACATGTGACTGTATCACCAGCCGCAGTAGCAACTGCGTCTCCCTTACTGCAAGCAGTAGGTGTACAAACAATAGTTGCGCCTGTAAGAGCTGCGTTCACAGCTGCAAGGTTAATATTCTCTGTTCCTAATTTAACTGCAGCTTTTGCCTTCAGACCGGTATCATCTGTTCCTGCACTAACAGTATTAAACTGAAGGTTTGCAGCAGTAAGAGCGTCGATAGCAGTCTGTGCTGCGGCATACGCAGCAGGTGTAGATGTACGGGCTGTTCCGTGTCTTACGATAAGTGCGTCAACAAAGTAGTCTGAACCGTCGAGACGGCTATAGTCAACTACAAAGCTCTCAGACTCAGTCTTGAGAGTAGCAAAATCGATAGGAGTAACTACACCGTTCTCAATCTTAGCTAAAGTATACTCTGTGGATGCAAATGCAAGCTCATTTGCATAATCCTCGATTGTAAATGTCTTATTCTCAACACTTGTAACGTTCAGATCCTTACTAGCCACAGGAGCCTCGCTTGCAGTAATGGCAACATCAGTAACTGTCTCCTTGTCAGAAGCAACTGTTACATCAACTATAGAACCAACAGAAACAGCCTTTGCAGTATCGATAGTATTTGTTGCAAACTTTGTGAACATCTTTGTAAATTTCTCTGCATCAGTAGATCCATTGTTTCCAACAAGAACTGTAAGCTTATTGATGTAGTTGGTTGTACCTGCCGCATGCTCAACTTCAGTAACGATGGCCTTAAATGTCTCTGTTCCTGCTCCAGCGATATTAGCAGAGTCAACTACGATTGCCTTAACATTCTTATCATCATATGATGTGATGTAAGCGTTACCAATAGCAACAGATCCTGCATAATCTCCGTAAAGGATAGTAGTTACTGCGTGAGTAGTTGAGTTCTCTACATAGATAGGTGTTGCTGTGGAAAGCTGAAGTCCATCTATAGTAGACATTCCCTTTGTCAAAGCAACTGTAGATGCCACACCCTTTCCAGTGTTTGTCTGATCTTCAAGATTAATACCTGTAACAACGCCCTTCTCTGTAACAGTAAGTGTTACATACGCCTGTTCCTTCATATCAGTTCCAAGCATTACGATAGGTGTTGTTGTAGCAAGTGCAGTACAAAGATCCTTCTCTGTATTACTAAAAGGTGTATTTGCTCCTGCTGTAGTATCAACTACAAAGCCTGTCATGCCGGCATTTGCTGCAGGTGCAGCTGCACCCTTCGCCTGATTTGCATATCCCTTCTTATAAGTAGTACCATTAGCTGCTACAATTGTCTCAAGCTTAGAGATATCAATATCGTATGTCTTTGTCTCCTTGCCATCCCAACCAGTAAGTCTGATATAGTTTACAAGAGACTGATTGAAAGCATTTGAGTCTGCAGTAAGAACAAGACCTACAGATGTAGTTGCTACCTCTCCTGTTTCTCCTGTCAAATAAACAGGAGCTCCGGAACGGCTGAAGTAAACAGTTACGTCTTTTCCGCCAGACTTAAGTGCACTAAGATATGTATCATCTACATTTGTAAGACCGCCACCGCTCTTAACGTATCTTGTCCTGCTTGTAAGGTTTGCAGGAGTACCTGATACAACATCATATGTCTTACCGCCAAATGCAAATCTGTTGTTATATACTGCCTCAAGAGCACCAGTCTTCTTATTGGTGTAAACCTCAGCGAACTTATTTGTTGTGTTATAGAATACAACATCTCCCTCAGCAATATCAGAAGTTGAAATTGTCTTTCCGTCCTTAAGAATTACATAGTTTTTAAAATCAACCTCTGTTGTTCCTCCCAAAACGGAAGTACCGTTTACTTTGGTTACAAGAATATTAGATGTATTGTCAGCAACATTAGCTGCTCCCCATACTCTGCCAACTACCATAATCTTTACGGTACCTGTAGAATTAAGGATAAGCTTTCCATAAGCAATAGCTGTTCCATTTACATACTGACCAGCAGCGGAATCAAAATTCTGTGCAGTAGGTACGTTCACAGCACCAACGATTGCACTTGATCCGTTAGCAGCCTTTTCAATTCTCCATGTTTCTCCAACAGTTGAACCAGCACTTACAAATCTCTGGCTGTAATACTTCTCACCTGTGATAGCATCTACTATGCAACCATCTCCGTTATTTGCTGTACCATCATCTGATACAACAAAAGCACCGTAAACAACTTTTTCAGAAGAATTAAGTTCGAATTTCTCGATTACCTGATCCTTGTTATACTGGATAGTAGCTGTACGTCCCAAAACCTCTTCATAATCAATTGTGATTGTAGAAGGAACTGTAAGGGTTACATTACTTGCAGCACCAGCAGCAGTAGCTACTGCAGTGGTAATAGTTTTGTTAACGGAGTTATACGCAACAATGCTTGCGTCTGCAATTACTGCAGGAATATTGAAGGCAAGCTCTGCTGTAGCTCCACTCTTTGAAACCTTAAGAACGTAATCTACATTGTACTTGAGCCATGCTACGTTAGCAGCATTGTCATCACCAACAAGAGTAAGATCTGCTGACTTTCCATTTGAAGCAAGCTTTACAGATGCTACAGAGAAAAGCTGATTGTCAGATTTTCTGTAAATCTCAACTTCAGATGCATCAAGAGCATCAATTGCCTTTGTAAATGTAGCTCTAAGGTATTTAACACCGCCTGCACCAGCAAGGTTAGCAGCCTGTGTATTGTTTACGATAGAAACTACAGAAGCGATTGAGAACTCAGAAACCTTTACAGTCCTCTTTGTGCTGAGAGTCTTAACCTTCTTGTTTGTCTTCTTGTTGTAGATGACAGCCTTGATGGTTGACTTATAGTTAGCAACCTTATCAGGAACTGTTACCTTGAAGGTGAGGGCCTTGCCGGTTCCTGCAACCTTCTTAGAAGCCTTGATTGTCTTGCCGTTGTACTTTACAGTAACACCAGCTGTACGTGCTACCTTCACATACTGACCCTTCTTAACGCCTGTAACTTTTACGTTATAGGTCTTACCAGCGGAGATAGCTGTTGTCTTGGCTGAAATCTTATACTTTGCAGCTGCCTTGGAGTTAACGCTTGCGATAGGTGCAAGTGTAAGTACCATTGCCAAAGAAAGTACAAGAGCCAAAGCCTTCTTAAACTTTGCCATTTTGTTTCTCCTTTTAAAGAATGTAGACTCACCATAGCATGGCGACTATACATGGGGAGTCTGTTATTTGACACTTACCTGACCGGTACATTCCGCGGCGCGCATTCACTGCGCGTCGACGG
>JAEELH010000039.1 GCA_016288825.1 Lachnospiraceae bacterium
ATTGTAGGTCTTTTTGAGATCCGCAAGAGTCTCCGTCATGGATGTGATCTTATCATTGAAGTTGGCGATCTGCTCTGTTCTCGCCTCCTCGTCTCTGGTAACGAGTGCCCACCATGCGGACTTTGCATAAGCCTGTGTATCTATACGTAGTTCCCCCTGATCCGTATTCATGTGATAGTATGTCTTGTACATACTGGTCAGACCGTAAATACAGAATCCAACCGTAGCCGCAAGTGTTGCGATAACGATGACGCTGTAGATCATGATCCGCTTAAAGGCAATATTAAACTTGTCCTTAAGCTTAGAAAACTTGAGTCTGTCCTTGTCAATAGTTGTGAGTTTTTTGATAATCATTTCCCCCTCCTTAATCTGTCTCTTAATGTGGTCTTTTATTTATAACGCATCTGCCTGATGCGTTTACTCCAAATCTATGTCCAATTCAACCGGACAATGATCCGAACCTAAAATATCTGTATGAATGACGGCGTCCTGAAGCTTATCCGTCAGCGAAGGTGACGCTATCCAATAATCTATACGCCAACCCGTGTTTTTCTCTCTGGCCTTAAATCTGTAGGACCACCAGGAATAAACATCTGTCTTGTCAGGATAAAAATACCTGAATGTATCTATAAATCCGGCATCCAACAGTTCTGTCATCTTGCCCCTCTCCTCATCGGTAAAGCCGGCATTATGATGGTTGGTTGACGGATTTTTAAGATCTATCTCCTTGTGTGCTACATTGAGATCGCCGCAATAAAGTATGGGCTTTTTCTTATCAAGTCCGATAAGATACTCTCTTATAGCATCCTCCCACTCCATCCTGTAGGGGATCCTGGAAAGATCCTGCTTGGAATTGGGAGTATAACAGGTAACAACATAGTAGTTGTCATACTCTAGAGTGATCACCCTGCCCTCATTGTCAAATTCCGGACTTCCAAGCCCGTATGTCACTGAGACAGGTTCTCTTTTGGTAAAGATCGCTGTTCCGGAGTATCCCTTTTTCTCTGCGTAATTCCAGTAAGATCTGTAGCCCTCAAACTCCAGATCTATCTGGCCTTCCTGAAGCTTGGTCTCCTGCAAGCAGAAGAAATCAGCGTCCGCAGCCTCGAAGAACTCCGAAAAGCCCTTACCTACACAGGCCCTAAGGCCGTTAACATTCCATGAGATCAGCTTCATATCAGTTTCCTGCAGCGGCAGTAATGGCGTCTATAATGATCTGTGCGTATGCCTTCTGTCCATCGGGTTTAAGATGGATACCGTCATTGTAGAACCAGTCGGGATTCTGACCTGCCGGTGTATTCCAGTCGATAAGTGTAACATTGTCATTGTTATCTACAACTGTCTGAATAGCTGCATTGGACTGATCCTCCCACTGAAGGTTAGCTCCATATACATTGACCCAGAATACCTTGCGGTCTGCTCCGAGATAATCGATGATCTCCTGTCCCTTGGATGAATTGAAAGGGCTGTTGGTTCCCAAAGCGATGACTACGGTATCTCCAAGCTTTCCTGCAGCAGCAAGCTCCTCCATGATGGCCTTGCCCTGAACAACCTGTCTTGACTCCTTGGCATCTACAACTCCGCTTTCAGGTAAAAGCTCCTCAATAGCAGGTGCTGCACCAAGCATAACTGAATCACCTATGCAGGTCACGCTCTCAAGAGGATCAACCTCAGGTTCCTCAACAGCGGGTTCCTCCTCGCCCTCCTGCTCATCAGCGGGCTGCTCTGTCTCATCAGACTGCTCTTCCTGAACGTCCTGATCCTTATCCTTTTCTTCCTCAAGCTTTTTAGCGTTTTCCTCAAGCTCCTTTGCAACCTGATCGGCATCGGAATTCTTTTTGCCGGAAGTCAGGCTTGCGCATCCGCCAATGACAAAGGTCACAGCAAATACAAGTGTAGCTGCAAGAAACAGCGCTTTCTTAGTCTTCATCACAACTTCTCCTCCACTGAACGAAAGTTTTCTGGAAACGATCCAGCCGGTAAGCTTATGGAGCCAAGCGGCCAGAATTATTATTATCACAAACTGTATCAGACCCGAAAAAGGAAGTCTGGTCCACTTTTTGATGTTGAAAAGGAAGATGACCGGATACATCCAAAGATACATCTCATAGCTTCTCTCCCCGATCCACTTAAGAGGTGGAATATCGAGGAACTTACCGATCGAAAGTCCGGGATCGGACACGAGCAGAAGGATGATACCAAAGGCAAATGTTATGAACTGCATGCCGCCCCAGTAGGTTATGGTGGCCTGACCGTCAATAAACACAAAGGCCAGAAGTACGATCACTCCCAGAACCACCACTACGATGGGGGCGATTGCCCGCGTAGCTGCCGAAACCCTCTCCATGATCTTGGGATTGGTATATATCATACCCAGCATAACACCAAATAGAAGTGCATATGCTCTGGTATCTGTTCCGTAGTACACTCTTGTAGCATCACTGCCCGGCGTGTATAAGATCGCCATCAGCAGCGCGGAGATAAGTGTCAGGACTCCGAATATCAGAAATCCCCTGTTGGAAAAAGCCTTTTTCTTGCTGGCCACTCTGGAGAATACCAGATACATAAAAAACAGGAAAGGCCAGATCAGATAGAACTGCAACTGCAAGGACAAATACCACAAGTGGGTAAAGGGCGATGCGTTGGCGATCTTGGTGAAATAGGACGAATTCTGAAGGATCTGCCACCAGTTATTGACGCCTGTCAAGATAGATAGTATCTCCCCACCGATGCCCTTGATGGAGACCGGAGAAAGCAGGAAGAAAAATCCTGTCGTTACAAAAATACAAACAACCAGCGCCGGATATATCCTTATAAGCCTCTTTTTGTAGAAGCCTGAAATGCTGAACTTACGCTTTTTGCGAAGGTTCTCGGCACTAACCGACAAAAGAAAGCCCGATAGCACAAAAAAAAGCGAGACTCCCAAAAATCCGCCCTTTATTGTAAAAGGAAACATATGATATAAAATAACTGCTATGATAGCAATGGCTCGAAGGCCATCTAATCCGCATATCCTGTTAGTCTTGTTACCTGACTCAGACATAAAAAACTCCCATCCACATAATCCATTTTACTCTAAACCGTTTGCCCCTTCATGTCAAGGGATTTCCTAAATCTGTGGGCTTTTTCCCATACAAAAAAGCGTGCCGAAGTGGCACGCTTTTTGGTCAGTTTAACCTCAACTCACTGTTACTTTTTTCTTAGCGGACCATCCGGAGTAATAAGTACCGGAATCATCCTTGTAATATGTCCGTACCCGTACATAATATGTACCCTTTGCAAGCTTCTTAACTGTAAGAGAAGACTTGCTCTTGGCCACCATCACCTTGGTGCTGCCGCTCATGGATGATGACTTGGCATACTGGACCTGATATTTTTTGAACGCTCCTGCAGGCTTGCTCCAGGAAGCAGTAAGTCTCTTTTTCCCGCCACTGACGTTGCCTATCACCGGCTTCTTCATAGAGATCTTAAAGGTCTTGGACAGGCTACCGGTGTAATTACCTTTGAAGGTAGCTGTCACTGTGGCTGTGCCCGGATAGATGTTGCTATCATAGGACAAAGTATAATCTGTCTCTGCCTTAAGTGTCAGCGCTCCGCTCTTGATGGTAACCGTCGGGGTTATCTCCTTACCGGTAAAGCTCTTGGCGGATACATTTGACATGGTAAGCTTTTCACCGTCAAGAGGAGTAATGGTATAGGTGCCTTTTATCTCGGAACCTGCAAAATCGCCCTTGCCCGTAGCCGTCACATTGACCGTACCGGCATTGGTAGTATCACCTGTGGTAGTCAAAGTATAGAGCGATGCGTTGACCCAGTCTGCTCCGTCATTGAGGGTCACTCTCATGGTGGGCACATGCACCTTTCCATCATATGCTACGGAATAGGTCTGCTCATAATTCATTGTAGACTCATTGAGGAACTCTATCCTTCCTCCTGTCAGCGTTCCCTTTTCGATGGTGAACTCTGCCGTCTTGGAATCTTTAAAGTTTCCTTTTCCGGTAATGGTTACCGAGGCCTTGGTGGTGCTTGTAGATACCGAAGTGTTGTTTTTATAAGTAGTGGTATAGTCTTCCGCAGCCACATCTACGTTGCCTGCTTTTACCGTAATGGTTGGCTTGATCTCGGAGCCGGTATATGTGTACTTTGTAGCGCCAAAGGTAATGGTGGCATCCTTGAGGCTGGCCTGCTCGATCTTGAAGGTCATGCTCTTGGTTCCTGAATAGATGCCCTTTCCGGCTGCGGTTACCGTAGCCGTTCCCGCCTTGATATTGTTTGAATAAGTCAGATCATAATTTGTGGCGTCCAGCACTGCACCGTTTCTTGTGAGTGTAACCTCCGGCTTCTTTTCGGTTCCGTCGTAAACGATGGCATCCGTCTTTGCAAGGGCAAGGGTTGCACTGCTGATGCTTCCGCCGGGATCTGCGGTAACGGCAAAGTTTCTGCTGGCTGTTCCTGTATAGTTGCCTATTCCCTTGGCTGTAACAGTTCCTGTACCAACTGCGGTATTGGACTTATACTCAAGTGTGTAATCAACATTTTCGGTCAAAACCGTTCCGTTGGTAAGTGTAACCTTGGGCTTTGGCTCAGCCTTGCTTCCGTTGAGCGCATAGCTGTTTGCCATATCAAGATACGCATCGGAAAGATCTGCCTGGGTTACTGTAACCTTGGACTTTATTGTCTTTGAATCAAGAGAAGTGATGTTTATGTCCGCCGATAGTTCGGATGACCCGACATTATATCCTGTCACCTCTCCATTAGCAACTCTTGCTATCGCGCCGATACCCGACTTCCAAGTCACGGTATTTGCATTAGACGCTTTGAGCACACAGGCCGTCTCATCCGTATTATGAACTCCGTCATTAGTCTTAAGCCCTATGGTATATGTAGGAAGGACTGTTGACTCTCCGCTTTTTACGCTTATATCTCCGGGAGTCTGAACTATTGTATAATTGCCCAGCATATACGCCTTAAGGATCCTTGTACTAACCGTCACGGATGATACCGAACTTGATGAAAACGCACCACCGGTTCCGGCAGTATTATAAAGCTGTGCCCAATAATCCGTACCGTTGTAAATAACATGTCCTATTGCCGTATAGTAGACAGCGTCATCAGGAACTACCAGTGTTGTCGCAAGTGAAGAATTTCCGCTGGCTATCGTCTCCTTTACAGCCGGTGATCCATTACCGTCCGGTCTTGTATTGCTAAAGAATATAGCAATCTCCTTTGCTCTCTGGATAGCATCAGCCTCTAGAGTGTTGTCATATATTAACTGATGGGTCCTTCCCGAATTCTCATTGGATAATATATTGGAAATATCCGTGGACTGAGCCACTTCCAGATCGTAAAAGACTGTACGTGCCTCATTTGAGGATGCAAAAGGAACCTGATACGTAGTCGAAGCCGTCGATGTTGTCTTATCCGCTGCCAAAGCAGTTGGCATCACCGGTATAACAGAAAAAGCTAGAACTGCCGAAAGAATAATTCCCCTTATTCTTTTTTTCATGTCGTGCCTCCCTGGCTGATAAATCCTGCGGAACCGCCCCGCAGATACAATACTCCATGTCTTATATCGGACATCTGCTTTAGTAACTTAACCCTATCTTATAAGTTTTACGATATTTCCGTCTGTAATAAAGTTTGACAGTTCATAGCATACCAGGATCCTGTCGGGTTTTTCAGACTTAAGGAACTCCGGAAAACTTTCACTGTAATATCTGGCATCCACCATATCGATCCTTCTGTAGTAAGGGATCAGATAGGGAACCATGCTGTTGGCATAGGAATCTTTGATGATGCAAAGATGTCCCAGGTCCTGCTTCGGACTTGGATTGGTAATGGTAACCTTGTTGTAGTTCCCTCCAAAGTAAACCGCATACTTATCCTTAACATCCAGCTTTTCCATATCATAGATACCGTCATGCTCCTTACCTGCGTACTCTGCCGTAACACCCTCAGGCACCATCGGAAGTTTTAGATCATCATACTTTACCCATGAGTTATCGGGAGCCTTTGAATATAGTGTTCCCAAAAACTTCTCTGAGCCCTTATCCGAGATCAGACTCTCATAATCATCAAGGACGACGCCCTGCTCTGCCAAAAAATGCTCGGCACCTATGTATGCTCCCCAGGAAGTCCAGTGATGATCTGTCTTAAAGTATACCTCATACTCATTGTTTTGAAGAGCCTGCCTGAAATCCAATACCTTGGCATTATCAAAAAAGTCGTACTGCTTTTCAAAATATCTGTCCCCATCATATGCCACAGCTGATGACGGCAAAAGTTGGGATTCCACATCCGAATGAGAAGGTACCAACATCACATCCGTATGGATACCTGATTCCGAAGCGATACGGTCGATAACCTTAAGTAAAGTTTCGTACTTGCTTTCCGACAGATCACTGTTCAGAGTCTTTTCAATATAATTATGATCTTTTCCGAAGTATACTCCGCCGGCATCCCTTTTACCCATGAGCCTTTTAAGACGTACCTGGGTACTGACGCAAAGATCCCTCAAAGGGAACTGATCCGCGCAGGCCTTCTCAAAATCTTCCTGGAACTGACCACTGAGAATGCCCTCAACTGTCACCTCAGGAAATCCCGTCAGATATCTGTTTTCCATCTCCGAAAACATCATCTTGGGCGGCGCCATCACGGCTATTCCCAGGGCTATCAACATGGCGAAGCATATTATGACATATACTATACTTAATTTCTTCATTTCCTTTTCCTTATTGGTAGTGTTTCCACAAGAACATATTATGCGTTTTTTTGCAGGTAGGCTCCTGATGAGCGATTCATAAGCCCGGCCATGTGTTATCTAAGCATGCTTTGTGTAGTAAGCGCTAGATTATCGTGGTCAGACCTACTTGCGAGGCAGAAGTTGCCATGGATGGCAACTTCACGAGGAAAGCGCCCGGATGAAGCTTTGACGAGGGTGCCGACCGTATAAGGTATATGTCAAGGCCTGACCCGAGGATCTAAGCGAGCTACGATAGCATGCGTGATAGCATATGGGCGGGCGTATCAAGCTCATCAATTAGAACCTAAAATACAAGAACGGATTATAGCTTCCTGCCGACAATAAAACCACAGATATGATCAGCAGTGCCAGCGTATATACCGCCTTCAGGATCCGGCCGACAGAACTAAGTTCATTTTCAGAGTCCCGTGATGCAAAGATCTTTTTGCAGATCCGTGCCGGCAGGCTCGTACATCCGATCACAAGCACGATAAGGAAGGGCAGATACTGTCCCCACTCGTAAAGCGCCAGTGAATTCCCCACATGCCCGAAATCGAACAAGCCCGCAAAGTGGATCCCCAGCTGGGATACATCATCAAATGCAAAGATCACCCAGCCAAGTACTACCAGAAGCATGGTATAAACATGGGACACCCACCCCGGTAGTTTGTTCAAAACCTTGCCCAGGAAATACTTTTCGAGAACAAGAAGCAGGAAATAATAAAGTCCCCAGAAAATAAAATTCCATCCGGCTCCGTGCCACAGTCCTGTCAAAAACCAGACAACAAGCAGATTGAAGATATGGCGTCCAACCGAGCATCTATTACCGCCCAGCGGGATATAAAGATACTCTCTGAACCAGGTTCCCAGAGTCATATGCCATCTGCGCCAGAACTCTGTAATGCTCTTTGATTCATAGGGATGATCAAAGTTCTCCGGGAAATGGAAGCCAAGCATTTGGCCGAGACCTATGGCCATATCCGAATATCCCGAAAAGTCAAAGTAGATCTGGAAAGTAAACATGATGGCCGTAAGCCAATAAACTGCACATGAGGCATCGCCACCCGAGTATGTTTTCAGACTATCAAAAGCCTCTCCTGCCTGGTTTGCGAGTATGACTTTTTTACCGAGACCAATAAGGAACCTTTGAAGTCCTGCACTTGCCTGGGCAAAACTGTGCTGCCTGTTATCAACCTCTGCCGCTACATCCGCATATCTTACGATAGGCCCCGCGATAAGCTGAGGAAACAGTGCAACATACATTCCAAAGGAGATCACATTATGCTGGATATCCACCTTGCCCCTATATACATCGATGGTATAGGAAAGGGTCTGGAAGGTATAAAAGGAAATACCTATAGGCAGCGCAAGGTTCGGTGCCTGTATCCCCATATTAAAAGCCGAGTTGATATTGTCGATCAAAAAATCCGTATACTTAAAAAAGCAAAGTATCCCAAGATTTACAACAAGAGACATCACAAGAACCGCCCGCGACGCAGTGTTATGCTTACCCTGCCTGTCGAAACGTTCTATGAGCCTTCCGTTGGTATAATCAAATACCGTCGAAAAAAGCATGATAAGGATATATACCGGTTCACCCCAACCATAGAAAAAAAGGCTGGCAAGAAACAGCCAGCCATTTTTTAATCTTGCGGGTAGTATATAGTACAGTATCAGAACGATCGGCAGGAAATATGCCAGAAAATAGATACTGGAAAAAACCATCCTACTCCTCCTCGAATGCCTTCTGTACCAGACCGTTCTGAGGTCCTATGGCAAGAAGTACCATATCATCTTTGCGTGCAAGGACGTATGCCGAAACCTGCTCCACCTGCTCAGGTGAATACTCAGCCATGGCACCCTGTCTGTCCTTAACGTGATCCTTGAGCTTCGACATAAGTGTTGCCACATCGGACTTATCAGCCACACGGATAAGCGCTATCTCCGGCGCACTACCGTCTGCAGCATAAGTATAATGATACTCAGCGATCCTCTCATAATCCATATCACAAAGGACTGTGAAATTAATGTCCGCATCAGCATCTGAACTGCTGATAGTCTTCATCTCCGGAAGCTGTGTGTCAGCGGCAACTACCTTTTCAAAGAGCGCTCCCACATCAACCGAGCTTGTAGTTTCTTTTTCACCGCAGGCGGATAATCCGAACACAACCGCAAGGGCAAGTGCGCCTGCTATTATCTTTTTGATCTTAAGTCCCATTTCGTACCTCCACTATCCGGGGATCACATCTTATCCCCTAAACTCTCTTCGCCGCCCATAGAATTAGACGAATTGTAGTCCTCGAGACTTGTTCCAAATGCGTTGTTGACCATGTCTGTTACCTTCTGACTGATCTCTGCCGGAACATTAGTCTGCTGCTCCTCACCCATCTGGCTGTAATCAGTGATATAGATTGCAAGGATATAACCGAGATCTCCGCCGTCAACCCATGCAGCGCTCAAACTTAAGTTGTCCATTCCGAGAGTTGAGAGCGCCATCTGGACCTGCGAAATAAGGATATCGGCTGCTGCCATATCATCCTCAGTCAGTTTCTTCTCAAAGCTGTAAAACAGAGGATACTTCTTCTTGTCAATGGCCTTCTTGATCTTCTTGGGAATAGCGTAAATGTCTTTGATCTGCTTATTACGCTGTACTGCGATAGAATACTTTGTTCCTACAGCTGCAGGAAGAGATGCTTTGCTCCAGTCATGACTTGTCTGGAATGCTGCATCTGTCATATTAAAGTTAGCGTACTGACCGGAGCCTGCATCGGAATAAACGTCTACGTGATACCACTCACCATCATCAAGCTTAACAAGATCCCATGAATGATAATCATTGTGTACGATATGGCACTCCATTCCGAACATCTGCATGAACATACGGAAAGTTGTTGCATAACCTACGCAAACTGCCCTGTGAGATCTGAGCACTCCCTGAGGTGTGAAGTCATTGCCGGTTGCTGTAGGCATAGAGATCGTTGTTGACTGTCCGTGATTGATGTTCTTGCAAAGCCACTCATAGATAGCAAGCTCCTTATCAAAGTTGGACATATCAGGCTTGATCACCTCTGCGATAACATCCTTAGCGATCTTAAGTGTCTCCTTGTCATCATCGGAAAGGCCGCTCTCATCACCGGAAATATAAGCATCGGAGATCTGCGTAGTGCTTCTGATCTCATACTCATCCATGACCTTGTAGCCATCCTCCTGATAATCGGTAAGCTGCTCCTCTTCCTTGGCCTGACGTTCAAGCTGATCATCTATAAACTTTGCTACCTTTTTATTAGCCTTTTTCTCTGCCCTGTAGGACACGATCCCGAATCCAAGAGATCCGCCTGCTACAAGAATGCAGATAATAAGCAAAATAACTAAATGTACTGTTCTTCTCTTTTCCATGGTATAACTCCTTGTCTAAAATTACTTGGGATAAATCCCTCACAAGCAGTTCAACATTGTATCACAATATTTTCAAAAGAAAAGGCTTTTTCTATTAAGATTTGATTAAGATTTTGTAACAAACATAGGGAACCCCTAAAAAGGGTTCCCCATGATCATTAAAGGCATTCTTTGATTTTGATCACAACATCCATGTACTGCTTTTCTTCAGGTTCTACATTATTAAATAAGTAGTCGCAAAGAGTATACATGGAGCGATACCCCTGCTCATTGCAGTTCTGACACACAGAAGCATCAATGGTACCATTTTCCATATATGCTCTGTTGGCAGGAAGATCGTCAAAGGTAATGACATTGAAATTTTTACGTACTGTCATCTGGTAGATACCCTTGCATCCACCGTAAACACCACCTGCCGCGAAGAAGAAGGTATCTGCATTGGGATAAAGCTGAGCCAGCTTTTGAACCTGCTCATAGGCCTTGTAATTATCATCAAGGCACTCACTGATCTCCTCGATCACCACATCCTTTTCACCCTTGGTCACGGTATCCACAAAACCTTTGACCCTGTCTTTATGGCCGGAAATGGAATTGCTTCCGGTAATGATAATGATCTCTGCGGGCTTGTTGGAAAGAAGCTTGAGCATACCACCGGCCACCTGACCGCTCTTGTATGCATCTACACCTACATAAGAAAGGACACCCGCACCATCTATCTCTGAATTGACTGTGACTACAGATATCTTTTTCTTTTTAAGATCAAGAAGCTTTTCCCTCACAGCCTGAGTGTCAAAAGGCGTGAGTATGATACCGCAAACTCCCTTTTTCACCAGCTCATCAATAGCTTCCAGCTGCTCATTTTCGTGATAGGATATTCCTCTTATCTCCAAAGTGATATCTCTGTCCGGAAAAACGTCCTTCGCATCTTTTACTCCCGACACCAGTTCATCAAAGTACTCCTGCTCGGCATTAAAGATGATGACGCCTATCTTAACATCATTTTTCGACGTACTTTTCGTCGTGCTTTTTGTTGATGCCATAATAACCTCCGCTAAATCCCCGCAATATCTTCCTGTGTAAGCGGGATATAGCCCTTACCCACAAGGAAAGCCTCTGCAGCCTTGGTATCAGCCACACGGAATATCATATACGCCTGTCCGGTATGCTTGCCTGAAAGTGAAGCATACATATACTCGATATTGACTCCTGCCTGAGTAAATCCATCAACGATCTTGCCCAATCCCCCCGGCTCGTCCGTAATCTCAAAGGCCAGCACCGAAGTAAGGGAGCAGATAAAATCCGCCTCCTTAAGAGAATTCATGGCCTCATAAACATCGGCAACGATCATTCGAACGATACCGAAATCCCTGGTCTCTGCAAGAGACATGGCTCTGACATCAATCTTTGCCTCTGCCAAAACCTTGGTCATTTCCGAAAGCGTACCCGGCTTGTTTTCAAGAAAAACCGAAATCTGATTAACGCTCATTTTTGTCCCCCCCTTCAGATCTTTCTCTTATCTATTACCCTGACTGCCTTGCCCTCGCTGCGCGCGATGCTCTTGGGCGCAACCAGAGAAACTTTTGCCTTGATACCCAGCATGGCCTTGAGGCCATCTGTAAGTTCTTTTTGTCTGTCCTCGATCTCACCCAGATTATCCGTGAACATCTCGGGAGTCATCTCAACCTGGACCTCAAATGTATCTGTATTATTAACCCTGTCAACAACAATAAGATAGTTAGCCGCATAACCGTGATTGAGAAGCACCGTCTCGATCTGGCTGGGGAATACATTAACACCTCTGATGATGAGCATGTCGTCTGTCCTGCCCTTGGGCTTTTGCATACGAACATGGGTCCTGCCGCATGAGCACTTTTCCCTTGTCAGACTGCAGATATCGCGAGTCCGATATCGGATCATCGGAAAAGCTTTTTTATCAATAGCCGTAAATACAAGTTCTCCCTCACTTCCCTCGGGAAGGACCTCCAGTGTATCAGGATCGATGATCTCTGCAATAAAATGATCCTCATTGATATGCATACCCTGTTGTGCGCTGCACTCAAAGGATACTCCGGGACCGGAAAGCTCTGTCAGGCCATAGATATCATAAGCTTTGATACCAAGAGTCTTTTCAATATCCGCCCTCATCTCCTGAGACCAGGCCTCTGCTCCGAATATTCCGGACTTAAGAGGAATATCATTCGGGCCATAGCCCAGCTCCTTCATCCTCTCTCCAAGATAAGCCGCATAACTGGGTGTACAGCAAAGGATGGTAGCCTTAAGATCCATGATGAACATGATCTGCCTGTCTGTATTACCGGAACTGATGGGAACCGTAAGGCATCCTGCCTTGTGAGAACCTCCGTGAAGTCCCGCACCACCTGTGAAAAGTCCGTAGCCGTAAGCAACGTGGCAAACATCCTCCTCGGTACCGCCTGCCGCACAGATAGCTCTGGCACAGCACTCCTCCCACAGATCGATATCTCCCTGGGTATAAAAAGCTACAACTCTCTTACCTGTTGTACCGGATGTAGAATGGATCCTGACACAGTCCTTGAGAGGCACTCCCAGAAGTCCGTAAGGATAAGCCTCCCTAAGATCTGCCTTTGAAAGAAAAGGAAGCTTGTGAAGATCATCAACGGAATTGATATCTTCCGGCTTTACTCCGGCCTCCTCCATTTTTTTACGATAGTACGGTACATTGTCCCAAACGTGTTTTACCTGATCTCTAAGTTTCTCATCCTGGATCTTTCTGATCTGCTCAGGTGAGGCGCATTCGATCTCCTCCTGATAGTAATGTTCCATCTTTTACTCCTTTTCTTTACAACGTCATCTCTCAAAAGCATCTACGGGGCAAAGGCTGGCACAAACATCACAGCCAACACATAATGTATCATCTACCCTGGCTTTGCCGTCCTTGATAGATATCGCAGGACAACCTATCTTCATACAACTCTTGCAGCCCACACACTTGTCTGTATTAACGTGAAGAGGTGTATTATGCTTTACATTTTTAAGAAGTGCACAAGGACGTCTGGAAATGACCACTGAGGGATTCTTTCTAGAAAGGGCATCGCCTATGGTCTTCTCGCAATCCTTGAGGTCATAGGGATCACACACCGTAACATCATCAATTCCCATGGCCTTGCAAAGAGCCTCAAGATCAACCCGTCCTGCCGGCTCTCCCTTGATGTTGAAACCGGTGGTTGGATTGTGCTGATGTCCCGTCATACCTGTGATGGAATTATCAAGGATGATGACTGTGGAATCGGACTGGTTATAAGCTACATTGGCAAGTCCGGTCATTCCGGAATGCATAAAGGTGGAATCACCGATAACAGCAACGTTTTTACCTGCGCACTCGGGATGTACCTTATTAAATCCGTGAGTCGCACCGATGGAAGCTCCCATGCAAAGGGTCATCTCAATGGCACCCAGAGGCTGTACAGCTCCAAGAGTATAGCAGCCTATATCTCCAAGCACAGTGCAACCCAGCTTTTTAAGTGTATAGAAAAGTCCTCTGTGAGGGCATCCCGCACACATAACCGGAGGTCTCATGGGGATCTCATCGGAAAGCCTGCTGCCGGCAGGAGTATCCTTTCCAAAGGCATGTGCAACGATACTCTGCGAAAACTCATCAATAAGAGGAAGCTTATCCTTGCCGGTTACTTCTATTCCCATTGATCTAACATGCTCCTCGATCACGGGATCAAGTTCCTCGACCACATACAGGGAATCAACCTGTGACGCAAAGTCCGATATCAGACTATCCGGAAGAGGATTGACCATTCCGATCTTGAGGACGCTGACCTTATCACCAAACACTTCTCTTACATACTGATATGAAGTGGAGTCCGTAATGATACCAAAACTCTTGTCTCCCATCTCCATACGGTTCATGAAGGTTTTCTCGGAATACTCCCTGAGCTTTGCCGTCCTTTCCTCTACGATGGGATGACGTCTCTTTGCATTGCCTGGCATCATTACATACTTGCCGATGTCCTTGGAATACTCCTTTTCATGTTCAACGCGATCACCTGACTCTACCAGTGACTGGCTGTGAGCAACGCGTGTACACATCTTGACGATAACCGGTGTATCAAACTCTTCTGAGATATCAAAAGCCGTCTTTACAAACTCCAGAGTCTCTGAGGAGTCGGAGGGCTCAAGCATGGGCACTTTGGCTGCGATGGCATAGTGCCTTGAATCCTGCTCATTCTGGGATGAATGCATTCCCGCGTCATCCGCAACACAGATGACCATTCCTCCGTTAACACCTGTATATGACATTGTAAAAAGAGGATCTGCTGCTACATTAAGGCCTACGTGTTTCTGTCCGCAAAAGGCTCTGCGTCCTGCAAGTGATGCACCAAAGGCACTTTCCATTGCTACCTTTTCATTGGGTGCCCACTCACATATGATCTCATCATATTTTGCGGCCTCCTCGGTTATCTCTGTGGAGGGTGTACCCGGATAACTGGATACAAACTTGACACCCGCCTCATAGAGTCCCCGGGCAAAGGCCTTGTTACCTAGCATTAATTCTTTCATGTTCTCTCTCCTCGTTTTTTATTTCGTCGCGAAAAACTCACTGAGTTTTTCAAGAAGCTGCTCTCTGCCAATTGACTTGAGCAGGTAATTCTGCGGTTTTAATGAAACCACCTTCATAACCGATTCCTTGTCGCTTTTTCCCGTCAGGAAAAATACGGGAATACTTGCCAGATCGATATCACTGCGAAGCATCTCCAGTACCTGCGGGCCGGATACAACCGGCATCTCATAATCCAAAAGGATAAGATCAGCTTTGTTATTGCCAAGCCACTTCAGTGCCTGAGCACCTGAGTTGGCCATGGCCACTTTATAATCATTTTTCAGCCAGCCTCTGATCATTCCCAAAAATGTTGGATCATCATCAATGACCAGGATAGACTTTTTAGCACTCTCAAATCCCTGTATCGTAATCTCCCTGTTGATAACGGAAATATACTTTTCCACCTCAAGGGGTCTTAAAAAGGTCTCAAGAATAAGATCGGGCGCAATATACTTTTTAGTCTCATCCGCATCATTCTTTTCGCCTATGAGAATAAGTCTCTTGCCGGTCTCGGAGAGCTTATCATTCATAAAATGCATGACATCGGCTTTTACTTTTTCAGCATTGTCCAGATAGTAGGTTATGATATCAGCATTATCTATACCCTTGGTAATGGCATTGATCTTGGCCTCAGCAAAATAAGGTTCATAACCGGCTTCTGTGATCTTTTTCATCAATGCACGGATGAGGAATGATTCCTTTTCTCCGATAAGCATTATCTTTTGGGTCGCTAACATTATGAAACACCCTCCTTAGCAAGTTTTTCAAAACCATCCCAGTCCAGCTGTCTGAGCATGGTGTCAAGTTTCGAAAATCTCTCCCTGTCCTCCTCGGGTAGGTCAAAACCCCTTATCTCCGCAATGATCATCTCTGCGGAATCGTAGTCCATAACCCCGGCCACTTCAGTAAGTGCCTGATAGGCCTCCTTTATCGTTTCTGTATCGGCCGGTTCCCTTTTTCCGGCTGACTCATCCAAAAACGCCAGCTGATCTCTCAGTGACCTATACATCTCCAGGAGTCTGGCGGTGTTTTCACCGATAAACTCCATGTCTGATGAATTGCCTGCATCCTCCAGCTTTTCAGCCAGAAAAGAAAGTTCGGAAAGTCCCATGATCCGGGCTGAACTTTTCAGTGCATGAACCCTGACGGTATATAAAGCAATGTCACCATCGGAATATGCCTTTTCAATCTCATGGGCCTTGATCTCCAAGGTCTGATAAAAAGTCTTGGCCGTATCCAAAAGATCTCCTGCAGATCCAGTATACCTGAGAGCATCGTCGATATTCAGTCCCTCAACCTGTCTAAATTGTTCAAGTACGGAATCGGACACATCATCACTTTGCTCACGGTCGCCACAAAATGCATCCCCGGGTCCGATCAGTTCCTCCGGGATAACTGACATAACAGTTTCTTCAAGAACTCTTCCGTCAACAGGTTTCGGAATAAATCCATTAAACCCTTCTGACTTGTAATAGTCAAGTCCGCTTGTGGCAGAATTTGCAGTAAATGCCAATACGGGAAGCGTAATTCCCTTATCTCTTATCCTGTGAACAGTCTCTATCCCATCCATCCCGGGCATCATATGATCGAGAAGTACAACATCATACTCGCCTTTATCAAGCTTTTCAAGGCACTCCTCGCCGCTCATGGCCGTTTCGATCCGAACATGGGTAGCCTTAAGAAGATTGGTAACTACCTTAAGATTCATATCGGAATCATCTACGCAAAGGATCCTGGCATCAGGTGCCGTAAATAGCGGGATATAGATATCGCCGATATCTTCGGATTTAGTTTCTTCTACAAACTCTCCTATGGGCTCCGGATCAACTATCTGCTGCCTTAATGTAAAGAAGAATGTGGAGCCCTGTCCGTAAGTACTTTCACAACGAAGCTCATCTCCCATCAGTTCCACAAACTGCCTTGATATATCCAGTCCCAGTCCGGTACCCTGGATCTTGCTGTTACGTTCCTCCTCAAGTCTTTGGAAGGCCGAGAACAGCTTATCCATATCCTCGGGCTTTATACCGATTCCTGTATCGGACACGCTGTAATGGATCACTGCCTCCTCATCCCTTTTCTCCTGTAGTCTCATGGAAAAAGTGAATGAACCCTCCTTGGTGTACTTGACTGCATTGGTGAGCAGATTGAGGATGACCTGTTTTATCTTGCCGTCATCTCCGTGGAGCGATGTGGGGATCTCGGGATCTATATCGAGTATAAACTCAAGCCCCTTTTCCGCAGATCTGACTCTGATCATTATGCAGATTGCCCTGAGCCACTCCGGAACATTGTAGTCCGTTTCCACAAGATTCATCTTGCCGGATTCTATCTTGGACAGATCCAGGATATCATTAACAAGTCCGAGTAGGGACTCGGAAGCCCTTTTGATAGATGTAGCATAGGAGGCAACCGCATCTGCAAATGCTTTCTGGGGCTGTGATCTGTCCTCACGCAGGATCATCTCATCCATACCCATAATAGTATTGATGGGAGTCCGGATCTCATGAGACATATTTGCAAGGAACCTGGATTTTGCGCTGTTGGCTCTCTCTGCCTCGTCCTTAGCTGCACGGATCTGCTCATACTGCGAACGGATAATTGTGGTACGAATGATCTGGTAAACGATGAACGCTACCGCCGCCGCACCTAAAAGAAGGAGCAATATCCTAAACCAAAGAAGTTCCATGAGGCGAGGCTTTTTATAAATAGTGAAGGTCTCGTCCCTAAGTAATTCTCCCGCTATGGGATCCAGGATCGAAACATGGAAGGTGTAGGAGCCATAGGGCAGATTGGTATATACCAAAGGCGTCATTCCATTTTGGAATACGACTATACCCTCATCTTTCATGCCATCCAGATACATATGTATCACGGGATTGGAAAGCTTGTAGTTCAAAACCGCAGGTGTGATCTGGATACGTCCCTCACCGGCGGGTATCACATATCTTCCCTGCTCATCAAGTATGACATGCTCATCATCATATGTAAGAGAATTCATCCTGATGTAGTAATCAACATCATTCTGTTTTGCGGAATCGGTATCGATCCTTCTGACACCGTCTGTACAGCAAAGATAAAGAACTCCGTCTTCACCGGTGCAGTTCCATGAATTGGCTGTGAGCGAAGTGGTAAAACCGCAGGAATAATCAAAAAGCGTATAGGAATAATCCTCTGTATCCTCAATCAGATCTGATAACCAGGCTACAAAGATACCTGCACTGGAAAAGATCCATGCCTCGCCGCTGTCAGTTACGTACATGTCATAGTTGTTGGTATAGGGGAAATTTTCCAGCCTTTTTACAGTATTGCCATCATCATAGTAAAGGGCATTACTTGTAACATATATATATCCACTGTCAATGGGGATGATCCGAAGGACCACCAGAGTCTCAAGGCCCTCTGCCTCTGCAACTCTGGAAAGGAACTTTCCGTCTTTGACCTTGTAAACGCCGTCCCCGTCAGAACCCGCTATCAGTATCCCGTCGCTGTCAGATGCCATGGTCAGGATCTGGGGTGCTTTCATTCCATCGGCTTCACCATTGGTTCCTATAACCTTACCGTCGCGAATGTAGTTAAGCCCCATATTGCTTGCCGCAACTATGGTTCCGTCCTGCAGTTCCATGCAAAGTCTGAACCTGCCTCCCAGAGTACCTGCGGAAGATTCATTGTACGAAATCGTACTTCCATCCGGTAAGATCTCCACAAGGCCGTCAACGCCATAGGTGCTTACCCACATATTGCCTTTTGAATCCTCAATGATATTACGTATCCTAACGTCCTTGAACTGCTTTTCGAAATCATAATGTACCTGAGAAAAATCAGTAGTATCAATAATCGTAAGGCCATCATCCTTGCCGACAAAAAGCTCACTGCCTCTCATACAGCATGAATTAACAACGCTGCTTTTAACACCGCTTTTTACAAAAACATCCATAAATGGATTTCTGGAATATTTGATGATACCCTGCTTATTTGAAACAAACCAGATATTGCCCTGGTAATCTCTGATAACTCCGGAAACCGAACTACGGAAATTATTCTGCATAAGATATGTGACGCGACGAGATGTTTTATGATAAAAACCCATGCCGTTTTCACCGCAGAAGAAGTATCCCCCAAGATCATCGTCATAGAGGATATCATTAAGATATGATGTACGCGAAATATCCACTCGCTCCCCTAATGCAACCACACCATCTTTGTAGGTGACCTTCTGGGCCACGGACCCGGATGTCCCGGCAAGAATATCGCTCCCGCTGTCCCTTGAAACAGAAGTATAATAAATACCGTCCTCGGGGAACTCCTCCTCAAAGACAAGCTTTTCACCATCAATAAAAAACAAAATACCACTGTTGGTAACTCCGCCAATGCGATCTTCATCAACATAGCAAAGAGATCTCACTCCGATGATGGACTCCATGTCCGAAAACGTACATACCTTTCCATCCTTATGCAAAACTGACAGTTCTGCCGTTGTGCCTATATAAAGGTCCCCCTCTTTTGTCTCACAGATAGATCTTATGGAATTGGCCGAAAGTCCATCTGCTGTGGTGATAACCCTCACATCACCGGTCGCAGGATCATATCCGAATATTCCGCTGTCATTGGTACCTATCCAAAGTATTCCCGCCGTGTCAACAAACAAAGTCATGACGTTGCAAATGCGTTTATCAACATAGCTGCGCTCAAATCGATATCCGTCATATCTGTACAGGCCGGAGTAGGTTCCTACCCAAATGTAACCATCAGGCGTCTGAGCAACGGCATTGATCTCAGCGGATACAAGGCCGTCGTAAGAATCATAGTTGACTGCTTCGTATTCAGCGAGGAAATCCACCTCATTGTTAGGAGCGGCGTAAACGCTATTGATAGGCGCAGAAAAAAGAGCTGTTCCTGAGGATATTGTGGACAGCGTTAAGATAATTGCTGATAAAGTTGACAGGAATCTGTTTTTTTTCATAGGATCTTACGCTCCCGCGATACGATTATATCAATTATTTGTAATTCAAACAATCAGCATTGCGTCGCCGAAACTGAAAAAGCGGTAGCGCTCACGGACAGCCTCCTCGTAAGCAGCAAGCACATTCTCTCTGCCTGCAAAAGCGCTGACCAGCATGATAAGGGTACTTTCCGGCAGATGGAAGTTGGTTATAAGTCCGTCAATGGCACGGAAGTGATAACCGGGATATATGAAAATATCCGTCTCTCCGCTGCCCGGATGTACGATACCGGACTCATCCGTCACTGACTCCAAAGTCCTGGTGGATGTGGTCCCCACGGAAATGATCCGACCGCCCTCCTGTCTTGTCCTGTTGATAAGGTCTGCCGTCTCCTGCGTAACCTCGTAATGCTCGGTATGCATGATGTGATTCCGAAGGTCATCCTCCTTAACCGGCCGGAAGGTTCCCAGTCCCACATGAAGCGTCACCTCTGCGCGACGTATACCCTTGCTTTCCAAGTCCGAAAGAAGACTATCCGTAAAATGAAGCCCTGCTGTAGGTGCTGCTGCCGAACCGTCAAACTTTGCATATACCGTCTGGTATCTTTCCCTGTCGGAAAGTTTGTGAGTAATGTAAGGCGGCAGTGGCATTTCTCCCAGTCTGTCCAGGATCTCCTCAAATATCCCCTCAAACTCAAAATCTATATGCCTGTTGCCATCCGGGAGCACGCTGCTTATCTGTCCCTCGAGAAGGCCATCTCCGAAGGATACTCTTGCACCCTCACGAAGCCTTTTTCCGGGACGTACTATACACTCCCATCTCACATCCGAAAGGCGCTTGAGAAGAAGGATCTCACACGCTCCGCCTCCCGGTTCTCTTTTTCCTATGAGTCTCGCCGGGATAACTCTGGTATTGTTGATCACCAGACAGTCTCCCTCCCGCAGATACTCACCTATCTCATAAAAATGTCTGTGTTTTGTCTCTCCTGTATTACGATCCAGGACCATAAGTCTGGAAGCGGACCTCTCTTCAAGGGGGTCCTGTGCTATCAGTTCCTGTGGAAGATCATAAAAATAGGAGGAACGCCGCAGCAGATCCACGCTATCCATTGCTCATTCCTCCCTTCATAATTATGCTCTAAGCTTGATACCCTTGGTATCAAGCGCTTTAAGAATGCGATCCATTGCCGCATTAACATCTTCATCTGCAAGATTCTTGTCAGATGCCCTGAATACAAGGGAGTATGCCATGGATTTGAATCCTTCCATGATCTGTGATCCCTCATAAATATCGAAAAGCTGGAAGCTCTCAAGGTATGCTCCGCCCTTGTCCCTGAATACGCCTTCGATCTCACCGGCCAGGATATCCCTGGGAACAACCATACTGATATCGCGGGTTGATGCCGGATAATTGGAAATACCCTTGTATTTGATGGCATGATCCTTGCCGAACTCCAGAACAAACGGCATATCAATAACCGCAACAACTACGCGGGCCTTGATGCTGTAGTTGGAAAGAACCATGGGATGGACTTCACCCATGTATCCGATAACTTCGCCCTTGTAGATGATATCTGCCCTGCGACCCGGATGAAGATAGGGTCTGTCATGCTTTTTCATCTTAGGCTCATAGGTGATGACATCTGCATCAAGTCCGATACCAGACTTGTTAAGGAACTCTTCTACAACACCCTTCATCCCAAAGAAATCTGCGCCATCTCCGTACATGCCCAGTGTGAACTGCATCCTCTCATCCGGACGCTCGGTAAGGGGAAGTGACTTGGGTATATAGATGTTAGCCAGCTCGTAAAGTCTTACATCCTTATTTCTACGGTTGAAGTTTGTAGAAAGTGATGTCAGCATGCCGTTAAGAGGCAGTGTTCTCATAATGGAGAAGTCCTCTCCCAGAGGATTGGAGATCTCAATAGTCTTTCTCTCAAAAGCATCATCTGACTTGATAAGAAGCTTGTCAAATACCTTGGGACTCTCAAAAGAATATGTCATGATCTGTGAGAATCCACTAAACTCGGCAACATCCCTTGCAAGTGCCTCCAATTTAAGCTTGGGAGAAAGACCGCCCATAAGAGCCTCTCCCTTGGGAAGAGTTGTGGGGATCTTGTCATATCCAAAGAATCTGGCAACCTCCTCAGCAATATCCGCATAAGAAAGAAGGTCCTGTCTGAAGGTAGGGATGGTAAGCTCATTACTAGCCTTGTCGTACTCGATCTCCAAAGGACCGAAGTAGCTGAGCATGGTATCAGCATCAAGGTCGGTACCAAGGATCTTGTTGTATTTTTCAGGCTCAAAAGGAAGTTTGATGGGATCCTTATGAACGGGATATACATCACATACACCGCCAACAACCTCACCTGCACCAAGTTTCTCAACAAGTGCGCAGGCTCTGTTCATAGCGTCGATGGCATTGTTAGGATCAAGGCCCTTTTCGAAGATAGCTGAAGCATCTGTACGAAGTCCGATCTTTTTGGAAGAGATACGGATGTTGGCGCCGTCAAAGCAGGCTGCCTCAAAAAGCATGGTGCTGACATCATCAGTGATCATGGAGTTCTCACCGCCCATGATGCCGGCAATACCAACGGGGCGCTTGCCGTCGCAGATCATAAGGACATCCTCGTCCAGTTTTCTCTCCTGTCCGTCCAGGGTTACAAAGGTATCCCCTGCAGAAGCACGCTTAACGATTATCTTGTTATCCTCGATAGTGGAAAGATCGTATGCATGCATGGGCTGGCCATACTCAACCATAACATAGTTGGTGATATCAACGATGTTGTTGATAGGGCGGATACCATGGGCACGAAGTCTCTCCTGCATCCACTTGGGTGAAGGCTCGATATGGATATTTTTAACAACTCGTCCGGTATATCTGGAGCAAAGGTCCGTATCAAGGATCTCCACTGAGATCATGGAATTAACATCCTCGGAATTACCTGTCTCGGGAACCTCCGGAGGAGTAAACTTCTTGCCGAATGTAGCTGCAGCCTCTCTTGCGATACCCAGAACGCCGAAGCAATCCACACGGTTTGATGTGATCTCATACTCAACGATCACATCGTCAAGTCCGAGATAGGACACAGCATTATCTCCCACGGGAGCATCCTCGGGAAGGATATAAAGTCCATCCTCCGGTGCGTCGGGGAAAAGGTCATTATTGGAGCCCAGTTCCTCTATGGAGCACATCATACCGAAGCTCTCAACTCCTCTGAGCTTACCCTTTTTGATCTTGATACCACCCGGTGTCCTGGAACCATCATGTCCTCCGGCTACCTTACCGCCGTCAAGAACAACCGGAACCTTGCAGCCCTCTGTAACATTGGGAGCACCGGTAACGATCTGAACACTCTCGCCATCGGCAGCTATCTGCACCTGACAGATCACAAGCTTATCTGCATCCGGATGGGGTTCTATACTTTTAACCTGACCTATTACTATACGATCAAGATCCTCGTCCATTTTTTCAAAAAACTCAACCTTGGAGCCGGACATGATCATGGCATCCGAATACTCCTCCGGGGTACAATCAAGTCCCGGAACAAGGTCTTTTATCCATTTAAGTGATGTTTTCATTATTAACTCCTAACTATATTTAAGATCCCTCGCTATGCTTGGGATGACTACATGCGACTTACTTTAGAACTGTTCCAGGAACCTGACATCGTTCTCGTAAAGAAGTCTCATGTCGTCGATCTCGTACTTGAGCAGCGCAATACGCTCGAGGCCCACACCAAAGGCAAATCCCTGGTATTCATTGGGATCGATACCGCTCATCTCGAGAACATGGGGATGAACCTGACCGCAACCGAGGATCTCGATCCAACCCTCGCCCTTGCAGAAACGGCAACCCTTGCCGTGGCACTTAAAGCAGGATACATCCATCTCAGCAGAAGGCTCCGTAAAGGGGAAGTGATGGGGTCTGAACTTGACCTTGACATCATCTCCGAACATCCTGCGAGCGAACTCAGCAAGAGTTCCCTTAAGGTCTGCAAATGTAATATCCTTATCGATGGCCATACCCTCAACCTGATGGAAAGAAGGTGAATGTGTGGCATCAACCTCATCCGATCTGAAAACTCTGCCGGGTGCGATCATACGGATGGGCATGCGGCCCTCTTCCATACGATGTACCTGACATGAGGATGTCTGTGTACGAAGCAGGATATCCTTGGTAATGTAGAAAGTATCCTGCTCATCCTTAGCCGGATGATTGGCAGGAATATTGAGCGCTTCAAAGTTGTAATAGTCAAACTCGACCTCAGGTCCCTCAGCAACCTCATAACCCATGCCCACGAAGATATCCTCTATCTCCTCAAGGGCGATGGTGTTGGGATGTCTGTGACCTGCAGAAAGCTTTTTGCCCGGAAGAGTAACATCGATCTTTTCAACCGACAGTCTTGCCTCCATCTCGGCTGCCTCCATGGCTGCCTTGGCTTCTCCCAGCTTTGCCTCAACAACTGCTCTTACATCATTGACCATCTGTCCGAAAGCCGGACGCTCCTCGGGAGTCAGATCCTTCATGGATTTAAGAAGTGCTGTAAGCTCTCCCTTTTTTCCGAGCATCGCAACCCTGATCTCATTAAGGGCATCCGCCCCCTGAGCCTTTTCGATCTGGCTGATAGCCTTTTCCTGGATTTCCTGTAACTTAGTTTTCATTTATACTCCTTCTTTCTATTAATATCTTCCATTCCAATCTATGATATCGGACTTCTTGTCGATGGTCTTGCAAACGATCTGTGTCTGCCCCGGATCCACCTTGTCCTTTTCTATGATCAGTTCCTCGACCCGATCGCAGGTTATGCTGCCGCTACCCGGATTAAAGATGCTGCTGATGCTGCCGTTGATATCCGCCTTGATCCCTTTTGAGTATTCAAAGGCCAATGTAGTGTGAGGCAGGTTGCATCTCTCCAGCACCAGATCCTCCACATAGCAAAGCCCCTGAAGGCTCTCGATGGTACAACCTATGAGCCTGACATTCTTGGAATTCCATGCTATGTACTCGCCACAGATGTAGCTGTCAAATATAGTGACATCCTCGCAGTTCCAAAAGGCGTCCTTGGAAAGCAGGCGGCTGTCCCTGACAACCACGTTGCGGCATCCGTCAAACGAATAATTACCGTCCAAAGTCAAATTTCGGACTTCTATATTATTGCAACCCATGGCGAAATAATCGCCTTTGGCATTAACATCCTTGAGAAAGACATCGCTGCAATACCACAGTGTTTCCTTTGCATCGGTAAACAGCGTATTCTCGATGGTCACTTCATGACATCTGCGAAAATTCTTGGGACCTATTATCACATGATCGCTCATAGTGACGTTGTCGGAGTACCAGATCCCCGCTCTGGCATTTTGGAAAAAGGTGCCGCCCTTCATGGTTATATCCTTTGAGTACCACAGAGGATATTTGTAAGAGAAATTACAAACTTCGGTGGTTATCCCCCTGCTCTGCTTGAGCGGTGATTCACCTTTTTCAAAGTTGCAACCGAAAAGACGTGCATCACTAAGTCCGAAAAGGGACCTCTCATCCGTAAATACCTGATCTTTGAATTCGTTCATTTAACTAGACTCCTTATTAGGTCAACGTTCATTCCTTCTACCGTGGGAAGGCCATACTAATACCCGGAGAGCCGGGCCTGTGATTTTGACTCCTAGCGATCGGCTAGGTGGGTTACCGCAAGTCACGTTCTGCCTTCCGCCGGGAAGTTCCTCTCCATACCCTATAGATATGGATAACATCGGCCTGGCATCCCGTGATCTATGTAGGGATCCCGTTCAAAGTAAATGTAGGTTCAAAAACGACAGGTTGAATCGCACCCCCCAGGTTACAAATACGATCAATCCACATTGATTTTTGTAATTATACCCCAAGAATACAAAAAATCCTATAGCAAAAATCACTTTTTTATGGTATACATATAAAGTACGTTTTTAGGCATTGACCTAAATTAATTTTTTTCAAGAAAAGAGGTAAAAGTATGGCAAACATTGATCTTTCAAAGTATGGCATTACCGGTACGACCGAGATCGTACACAATCCTTCTTATGACTTCCTTTTCGAGGAGGAGAAGAAGTCTGATCTTGAGGGATATGAGAAGGGCGTTGAGACAGAGCTTGGTGCTATCAACGTTATGACCGGAATCTACACCGGACGTTCTCCCAAGGATAAGTACATCGTTATGGATGAGAACTCCAAGGACACTGTTTGGTGGAACACTCCCGAGTATCCCAACGACAACCATGAGATGAGCGGTGAGGTTTGGAATACCGTTAAGGAGATCGCTAAGAAGGAGCTTTGCGACAAGCGCCTTTTTGTAGTAGATGCTTTCTGCGGTGCTAACAAGGACAGCCGCATGGCAGTTCGTTTCATCGTTGAGGTTGCATGGCAG
>JAEELH010000040.1 GCA_016288825.1 Lachnospiraceae bacterium
CCTATGGCAAGCGCAAGGGCACCTGCCATACTTACATCTGTTTTGCCGGATAAAAACCCTGCATACACCACTCCAACAGCCATGCCTTCCGGTATGTTGTGAAGTGTTACCGCAAGTATCAGCTTTGTCGTTCTCTTAATACCGCTCTGCGGCCCCTCCTGTTGTTTATCCATATGCATGTGAGGGACTGCCACATCAAGGATCAGCAAAAACGCAATTCCTATCAAAAATCCGACAGCGGCCGGAATAAACGAAAGCCTTCCCAAATAAGCACCGCCTTCGAGTGCAGGCTCAAGCAGACTCCAGAACGAAGCCGCAACCATTACTCCGGCTGCAAATCCGGTCAGTATTTTCTGAAGCCGATCTGATATCTGGTTTTTTAGAACGAACACCATTGCCGCCCCCAGCGAGGTCCCGGCAAATGGAATAAGAATTCCCTGTATTGTTTGTATGTTCATAAGCAATATACCTTTTTACGCATTTCGTCCCCCTTATTTATTGCAACGGTTCCTTTCCTATCAACCTGATCACTGCTTTTTCGTCCGCCTGCGGGTACATATCCATCACATGATCTATAAGACGCTGCCATGATTCCCTTGGCTTTTCATTGTATGCAGAAGTTACTTCTTCATATCCCCAGATAGCTTCCGGCGGGAGCATAACCGATACCGGCATGCCATACTCCTCGCCCCGTTTATTAGTCCTTCGGTGAAAATCCGCTATCACAAGATATGTCTGCATCTGAAGAGAAGTTGTTATTCCCGGATAATTCTTTTCTCCGCCCTTTCCAAAGCCAGCCATCTTTTTAAGGTCAGTCGACAGGATCTGAGTATCGGGAAAAGTCACCTCTCCCTCCTCATCTCTTCCGGTCAGAAGATCCATTATCAGTTTTTCTCTGTGGCTTGCAAGTCCGTCTTCGTACCTGGCATCAAAATCATATCCCTGTCTCCTGTAATTAGCAAATACCGGAAGCCACTTGCAGCTTATAAATCCCGCTTTGTTTCCAAAAAACTTTCCGTAAGCCACCTGATGACTGGATGCAATGAGCTCTCGCCATTCCCAGGGATCTTCCTCCCTGATCCCAGTCCACCAGTAATCAGGCGATACATGTTCCTCCGCGGAAAAGCCCTCCACTTCATTTGCGAAAAACGGGAGAAATCCAATCTCATTTATCCAGTTTATAAGTTCCTGCCAGGTCCGGATACGATAGGGACTGTCCCACGGAAGCCCGCGCATTATCCATTGACCGTTTTCATGCTCCATAGTTTATCTCCCATAGTCAGATCTTCATCCATTTCTCCAGAGATTTTGAATCGAAACCTCATAATCATCGGTTATCAAAACTATCTGCTCACCAACATCCTGATATCCCTTAATAACCTGACGGTTATCTTCTTTCAGCTGTTCGATCGTGCAATAAGAATCATCCAATCGCGCCTCAACATCCGAGCTGTGCGCCTTTATTGCATCGAAATGAGTGTCTATATACTCGTCTGACATAGCCAAGCAGATAAACTTTATCGACTGCAAATACTGCTCATCAAAATCCCGTCTCCAGTCAAACGGCACATAACACCCCTCAATAATAAGGTTTTGTTTATTTTCTATCGCCGTCTTGATCATCTCACAAACAATGGGCCAGAGGTAACCGACAAGTTCTTTATCATCTTCCGGAGTGAGATCGGTATTCCCGCTCCGTATCAATCCCATTTTTAAATGATCTATGGAAAGATAAGG
Organism: Lachnospiraceae bacterium; assembly: GCA_016288825.1. Classification (GTDB taxonomy): domain Bacteria; phylum Bacillota; class Clostridia; order Lachnospirales; family Lachnospiraceae; genus Weimeria. Next base: position 1,738 of record JAEELH010000040.1, read on the forward strand.
ATATTTATACTTTTCGAGCATCTTTTGTGCCAGGACGGTTTTTCCTGTATGAGATGCACCCGTGATAATAACGATCATAGCTTTCACACCAATTTTCCACTTATTCTACCATTTGATAGGTATCTAAGTTTACCTTACCATCTACAACCTCTATCCCCTCTGCCCGGAGAAGTTCCGCCTGAACCGCCTCTCCTCCGAAGGCAAATCTACCCGCCAATTCTCCTTTTGCATTGACTACACGATAGCATGGGATATTGTCCGGATCCGGATTCCTGTGCAGCGCATTTCCAACTGCTCTCGCCATCTTGGCATCGCCTGCCATTGCCGCAATCTGTGAATATGTCGCAACCTTACCATAAGGAATCCTTTTTACAGCTTCATAGATCCTCTTCGATGGGCTGTCACTTATCAGATCATAGCTTTCCGCTATCATGGTTTTTATATCATTATCCGGAATGCTGCCGTCGAGAATGACCGTATTCCAATGCTCTTTATTCTGATGATACCCGGGTATGACTGAGCTATACGCATCTCGCCAGAAAAAAGCCTTATCAGGATCAACCTTTACATTCAGGTTTATGAGCCCATCTTTCTCATAAGTCCAAAGAAAAGCCTTTTTATTTCCTTTGTATCTGACCAGTTGCCAATTGTCGTCATGAAATGGAGCATCCTGATACACATCAGGAAAAGACAGCCCAAACTCCAATACTTCTTCTCTCGTTCTCATAACCTATTGCCTTGTTTATTTATGCTTTTATATATGCAAATATTCTAACATTATTTCAGACGAAATCAACGAATAATGTATGAATAAAGGCCGTCATTTCCTTTATGGAAAAACGGCCTTTAACCTCTTTCTAACTATGCTGCTTCTGTCACTACCTTAGGCTTACGCTCGCTAAAGATCATACCAAACACCTTTCTTACAACCGGGCCGGTAACAAATAGCTGCCAGAAAAATGCCATAGGAAAGTTCATCGCCACTGCCTGAAGCCATGTTGAAACTGTATTTCCTGTGAGTCCTCCATTAAAAAGCAACGTCGCTACGAAACTCATCAGCGGGCACATAAAAAGCACCGAAAAAATCGAAATCGCAAGGATGATAAATATCGGCTTATCCTCTCCGGGTGTAAACAGCTTCATTGCCTGACGCTTTGCAAGAGGTCCTGCGATAAAAGTATCCAGCACAAAAGCTATCACTGCCATTATCGGCAGTTCTCCGAGGGCAGCTGCAAATACAAAGTTCTTCATACCTCCGCTGGCAAGGGCGATGTTATAGCATATCATGGCATAGACCATAACAAGTACCATCATGATCGTAAAAATAGTTTCCTGTAATCTGCTCTTGGGCATATTAAACCTTCCTTTCTTGTGGTTGATGCCAAAATAAAGAGGCCACAACAAACTCGTTGCGACCTCCATGCATCCTAAAATGTGTACATCTCACTGCGTTTACGAAACGGAGTATACCACAATTATTTTTATCATGTAAGCACTTTTTTATTTTTCATCTCGTATCAGTCCATCTTAGTTTTTGTAATGATCTACGATCAGACTTGGATCATAATATACTTTATCAACATCGGTGATACGTGCCTTCCCTCCTTCTGCTTCAATTATGGTAAATGAGCAATTATAGGGAGCGTGACCTAACCAGTAATCCTCCGGATCATCCGACAGATAATTGACCATACCTCTCATCGCACAGCCGTGAGTGCTTATGAGGTAGGTTTTTCCGTCATCCTTGGCAATCAACTCCTTCAAAAAATCCTGTGTTCTACTGCAAACATCCTGAATTGTCTCACCATTCGAAAATCCGGCAAAATGAAATGGATCTTTGAAGAATTTTAAGCCTTCGTCTCCTCTTTCAGCAATCTTTTTACCTTCCATATCGTCGAACCCTATTTCAATAATGCGTTCGTCAATCGTGTATGAAATATCATTTTCGCTTTCACGCAAGATAATTTCCGCCGTTTCTTTAGCTCGGTCAAGGGGGCTGGAAATACAGTAGTCAAAATGGATATCCTTCATTGCCTTACCGGTAATTTCTGCAAGTTCACGACCATTTTGATTCAGTGGTTCATTGAGCCGCCCCTGCAAAACGCCCTCTGCATTCAAGGCAGTCTCTCCATGGCGTACAATATATATTTTCATTTTAATTCCTTTCTCTCTAATGATTCCAGAAGTCTCTCCGCAAATATCCTTTGACCTTCTTCCGCAATATGCACCCCATCAAATGCAAGCGGCACATCCCATGCAGCGGCATCTATATAATTCACTCCGTATTCCAGACAAAGTTTCTCAAAACCATCATTCATACGCCGGCTCTCATCATGATAAGCCCTCATATCTCCACCCATATCCGCTATAAAGGGCGGCCCAATAACAACAGTAGAAAAAAGTCCGTTTTCGGACTTTATCCATTGAAGCACTTTTTCCATCTTATTAATCGGCACGGAGGCATTCGGTCGATTCGTAAGAAGAATATCGTTAGTGCCCAGCATAATAAGAAAAATATCCTTTTCCTTTAGCTCTTTCGTAAGACCGGCTAAAATACTCTCATCTCCCGGCAAGTATGGAAGTTCCCTACCATTCATGCCCTTTGGTACGACATCATACCTTCCGGAAATGGCCCTTGAAACGATCGTAGTCCATCTGATTTCCTCCGGATAACGCATCCCAAGCATCCCTCTCGGATCATATCCATATGTATTTGAATCTCCGTATAAGATAAGCTTTGAACTCATACTTCTCCTACACACTCTCGTATCTGCTCCCAATTCATGCAACGACGATAGTTTTCATTGGGAAACTCGCATTCCTGATTCCACGGACGATCATAGACCATTACTTTAAGTTCCGGCAAATGCTCATCGCTCCTCACAAATCGAATGATTTGCGAATACTATGATAACACAAAAATGCCTGCCGCCCAACATATCTCCACTTCACATCCTCAAAAACGGCCTAATACCCCCGTCAATCTAATCGATCAGATCATTCTGGAACCTCGACAAGTGCTCAAAGGGCATGATGAGACGACCTCGATATAAACCATTTTTCCTGGCGCTTTTCATACCCCAGATGGTTTGCCGGTCCGATCTCCAGTTCATCCTTCCTTTAAAAGTAAAGGCAAGATATGGATATTCGTTGGCCATATACTTATAGATAATCATTGAGTGCAACGATCCTTCTGTCCTTCATAAGCGTCTGAGCTCCTCTATAAAACTGCCAAATACATTTTCTTCCCAGGAAAGATGCGGTGAGTTTTCTCCGCCACCATTGGTACTTCGGCGCATTGCAGCATACATGCTTTCATCCGCGTCAG